>JALYNC010000148.1 GCA_030773415.1 Actinomycetota bacterium | reverse complement strand
GATGGAGCATGGCGAGATGCTGCAGCTGGTGAGCGCGTGACGACGTCCCCCGATCTGGAGACGCTCGCGGCCGCGGCGGTCGCTGGCGACCGCGAGGCGCTCGCCCAGGTGTGCGAGCAGGCGCAGCACCTGATCTACCGGCTGGCTCTGCAGTTCTACTCGAGCTCCACCGACGCCGAGGACGCCACGCAGGACATCCTGATCAACGTGATCACGAACCTGGGGGGCTTCGAGGGCCGGTCCGAACTCACGACCTGGATTTACACCATTGCCATGCGCCATCTGGTGCGGGCCCGCCGCAGTGCGGTTGAGGAGCTGGTGCGTGGCCCGGCCGAGTTCGCGGCCTGGCTCGACCAGCACATGGCCAGCCCGCACCGGGCGGACACCGAGGCGGAGTATGAGCTGCTGTGCGGCGAGGTCAGGATCGCGTGTACGTACGGCATGCTGCTGTGCCTGTCCCGCGACCATCGCGCCGCCTACCTGCTGGGCGATCTGCTGGGCATGACCGATGTCGAGGGCGCACACGCCCTGGAGATCACCCCGCTGCCTTCCGACAGCGACTGTCCCGAGCCCGGCGGGTGATGCGGTCGATCATCGCCGGCCGATGCGGACTGGTCGACGCGGTCAACCCCTGCCGATGCGACCGGCAGATCGACCCCAGCCTGCAGGCCGGCATTCTGCGGCGGTCGGCCCTGCAGTTCGCCACCCATCCGGGGGTGACCGGACCCATCGAGATCGGCGTGTTGCGCTCGGCGGCAGCCCAACGCGATCAGGCGGAGTCCATCGCCGAGCTGTACCGAACCGCGCCGGAGTTCTCCGCTCCGCGGGCGGTGTGGCAGGCGTTGCGCCGTGCGGCACCGGCGTTGCTGACATGACGGTCAAGCCGCCGAAGCAGCTGTCGGACATGCGAAATCTCGGTCCCGTGACCGAGGAGCGACTCGTCGCCGTCGGCATCGCCGACCCCGCAGAGCTGGAGCGTGTCGGCGCCTTCGAGGCCTTCTGCCGGCTGCGCGACGCATTTTCCGGCTGGGCGACCCTGGTGCTCGTGTACGCCCTGGAGGGCGCCCTGCTGGACGAGCGCTGGGACCGGCTGTCGCCGCAGGTACGTGAGCGGTTGGGAAGTCTCGCCGGCGCCAGGCCGCGCAGCTGACCTGCCGACGCCCATCCAGCAGATGAATCACGACGGCGCCGTGCGGATTATTTGGAGCGCGAGCGTGAAACGCTGCGGTAGCTGCCGAGCGAGGCGCTCGAGTACTCCCCGGCCACGTCGTCGAACACCATGGCGCCGATGCGGCCGCTCACCCGAGCGTCCCGGCCGATGAAGTTGTAGCGGTAGGACGCCGTGTAGTTGCCGTCGGTCTCGACGGTCTTGCGCACGTCGCCGAAACCGGTCCAGGTCATGTCCACCGGCGGAGACCCGGCCGGGCCGTCGTGTCCGAAGACGTCCAGCGTGCCGGTGAGGGTCGCCCGGGTGAACTTGCGATCCGTGCTGAACGTCACGTTTCCGCCGTCGATGAAGCGAAAGCCGTCGATGGTGCAGCCGTTGTCGGGCTCGTCGGGACCGTGCCCGCCCGGGCTCTCCGGAATGACACCGTCCGGGCACGTCATGTCCAGCACGTCGCCGAAGACGTTCACCGCGCCCTTGCCCGAGTCATCGATCCACATGGCTCCGAAGTGGATGTTGCCCGGCACGCCACCGGGGAGGGTGCCTACCTCGAGCCACTCTGCCGAGGCAATGCGGCCCGAGCTCTTCTCGAACGTCATGTTGGGGGCTGCCTGGGCCGGCGTCGCGGCCAGAACTGTGGCGGACGCGGCGGCCACGGCGACGGCGCCCGCGGCCCGGCGGATGCCGGTGGTGGGGATGGAGCTGGAGATTGACAAGGCTGTGCTCCTGACGTGGTGATGCGCTTCGCGTCGCGCGGGTGCGCGCGCGTCCGAACGGGGTGAGATCAGCGACGGGTCCGCAGGCGCCGGAGGAGCACGGCGGCGATCTCGTCGCCGCACGCCTTTCCGGCCTCGATGCCCGTCGGGTAGTGGATTCCGCCGTAAAGGCGGGATTGGGCAGCTTCGTCCGCCGCAGCGGCGAAGGAGGAGAAGCTGCGCGCCGGCATGGCACGTGGCGCATGGGAATTGTCGATGAACGGCATCGGGCCCAGAACCGCCGTCAGTACGCCGGCGGCGGCACGTGAGGACACGGAATGCCCGGAGGTGTGTTCCGGGAACTGCGGCGTGTTCACGAACGTCGACCAGGTCGGGTCCACGTAGCGCCGAATGTAGGTGATCGGCCGGACGAGGTTGTAGCGGTACTTCCACGTCCAGCAGTTGAGGAACGAGTCGAACAGCGCCACGCCGAGCCAAGCCATCGCCTCGACAGTGCGCGCCAGATCCAGCCGCTGCTGCTGAGCGGCCTGTGCGGCGATCAGCATCCAGTGACCGGACGGCAGGCCGGTGGGACGCCCCACCGGAGGCGTGAACGAACCGGGGTTGTCGGTCCAGAAGCTGGCGATGCCCCGCTGCCCGTCGGTGTTGACGACGACTGGCTGTAGGTGGTCATCGCCTCGCCGTAGAACGCCGAGCCAGGGTCGGTCGAGAACGGCACGTGCGGTGCCGGCTCGGCCTCGTCCGCCGTGCGCAGTACGAGGGGCCGCACCTCGGACCAGTACGGCTCGATGGCGGGCCGGTATTTCGGCGGCGTCGACTCCCACAAGTGGGGTTCGCCCGTGGTGGGCAGGTAGGGGCGGTCAAGCGTGCCCGCGTAGCCGTCCACGCTGATCCACCGCACCAGCGCCTGACCGACGGCCGCGCCGTGGGCGATGGACCGGCTGAGCTGACGTTCAGCAATGCCCCCCGCACGCCGGGCCGCCAGCTGGGCCGTGTACGTCTCCTCGACCAGTGGCCGCGCCGTCTCGGAGCGGAACGGCAGCGTCGCCCGGAGGACCGGGAGTACCGCCGCGCCGAGCGCGGCCGGCCAGTCGATCTGTCCGTTCGGGACGCGAGAGCCGACCGCCGAAAGCCCGTTGAGCTGGCCACGCAGACTCCGCTGCCCTGGCATACCGGCCACAACGGCTTCGTACATGGCGATGCTGACGTAACCGTAGACGCGGGCCGCGGCCGGCGGCGTCAGATTTTCCCGCAGGACGGCCTCATAGGTCGCAGCGATCCAGTCGACCGCGGCGGTCGGCGGCAGCGCCCGAACGAGATGGGCGCTGGATGCCGGAGCGCTCGCGAGAGCCGGCCCACCCCCGAGGGCGAGGGCCCCGAAGGCCCCCAAGCTTCCGGCCAATACCTGCCGACGACTGAGCTCCCCGCTGTAACCGCTCACGCCCACCCGATTCTTTTCGTGCGGAAGCTGACATCCGCATTTGCCGGTAACAACAGGCGTCCACGCCGCGGCTCTACCGCAGCCATCCCCCGTGCAGGTATATACATATCGAGTATGCACGCACCCGGTCAAGCGTTTCTCAGAAAGAGTCCGGACCCGTTACGCGGACCGGCGGGGCACAAGCGTCCCCGACGACGCCGCACGGGAGCTCGGCGTAATGGCTTACTAGCGCAGACGGCGCCATATGTCCGTGTTGTGACGCCATGCGACGGTTGGACCGATCGCACGCCGGGCGGCTCGCTGA
Source organism: Actinomycetota bacterium (assembly GCA_030773415.1). Lineage (GTDB taxonomy): Bacteria > Actinomycetota > Actinomycetes > JALYNC01 > JALYNC01 > JALYNC01. The sequence goes on along the minus strand of JALYNC010000148.1, from coordinate 17,589 downwards.
CAATGACGAACCTAGTGGCCGGGCACCCACGCCGCTGACTTTTGAGCTGACTGAACCCGTTCGGGTCCGTTCGCGCCCGACAAAAGGGGCAATTCGCGCTATCGGACCCCAGCCCGATCGTCAGACGGCGAAGGGCCAGGTGCCCCTCTCCCCGGCCGGTTCCGGCTCGAGGTGCAGTGGCTGCAGCGGGGCGCTGTCGTCGAAGTACAGGAAGGCGTCGTAGCGCTGGCTCAGCACCGTCGGCACGTAGTTGCCCCAGCGCTCCCGCTCGGGGGTGTACACCACGCCGATCGCCCGGTGACCCAAGCGCTCTGTCGCCCAGCTGGGCGCGCCGTCGCCGGTCAGGACGAAAGCCGCGTCCCGCCCGTACCGCTCGTGCAACAGGTGCTCGAGGCTGCCGGGGCGTGCTGCCGGGACCGGCATGCGACGCATTGCGCCGCCCCAGCGTTCGGCCGCGATCACCCCGCCGCGGTAGCTGCCGAAGCCCACCAGGGCCACCCGATCGCGCCCGTGCCGGTCCCGCGCGAGCTGCCCCAGATTCACCATGCCCGCCCGCGCCATGTCGGTGGCCCTCGCGTCCCCGATGTGCGTGTTGTGGGCCCAGACGACGCCCTTGCCGCCGGTGACGTCGAGAAGCCGGTCCAGCGTGTCGGCCATGTGCGTGTCGCGGACGTTCCACGACTCGGCGGAGCCCCCGATCATCGACCGGTAGTACCGCTCGGCTCCGGCCACGACCGCGGCGTTCTGCTCCGCAGCGAACCGTGCCTCGGGATCGTCCCCGTCGTCGGGCACCGCCGCGCGCCGCTCGCACAGCCGGGCCAGCATCTCCAGGACGGCGGGCTCGCAGGTCGCGGGCGCGAAGCGGCTGGCGGAGGCGTACTCGTGGGCGTCCTCCCCGTACGGCTCGAAGCACCGGATCGCCGCCAGAGTTCGCTCGACGTGCTGCGGCTCGTGCTCACGGACGTAGCGCAGCAGCTCACGCATCGACTCCCAGAGTGAGTAGACGTCCAGGCCGTAGAAGCCGGCGCGGACTTCCACCGGCTGCTCGGCGTTGTGGGAGCGAAGCCAGTTCGCGAACGCCACGACCTCCTCGTTGGCCCACATCCAGGTCGGCCAACGGTCGAAGGCGGACAGGACCTGGCGAGGCTGCTCCGGTGCGCCCGGCCGAAGGCGCACGCAGCGGTTGACGGCGTAGCAATCCGGCCAGTCGCCTTCTACCGCGACGAACCGGAAATCCTTCTCCTCGATCAGCCGGCGGGTCAGGGCGGCCCGCCACCGGTAGAACTCGGAGGTGCCGTGCGAGGCCTCACCCAGCTGCACGACGCGAGCGTCCCCGACGCGATCCAGCACCTCGTCCAGGTCTTCGGGCGATCGCAGCGGCCGAGCTAGGTCCGTCGTTTCGTCGGACATGGCGGTGGGACCTCCGTGGATAGCGAACCGGGGTCTTAGCGTGCCCACCGGGAGGCGCCGATCCACGCCGTGAGACCGCCCAGCACAATCGTGTTTTCCTTGTCTGGATTGGAAGCTCATGTCACGTTCCGCGGTAGCCGTCCTGGCCTGCGCCGCCCTGCTGTCCGGCTGCACCTCCGGCGAGGACGGCTCGGCTGACGGAAACAAGCGCGGAACGCAGAGCACCGCCGTCCTCACCTCGCTGCATCGGGGACCCGCGGTCGTCGAGGGTGGCACGGCGGCGCAGGCAGCAGCGTCGACGTCGCGTGCCTTGTTCGACAGCGCTCCGGTGGTGGTGCTGGCCGATGCCGACGATGCCGCGATGCAGGCACGTGCCGCATCGGCGGCGGTGCAGCTGGGCGCCCCGATGCTGGTGACCTCCGGCGGTGCCCCGGAGTCAGATGCACCGGAGTCAAATGCCCCGGAGTCCGCCGGGAGCACCTCCGGCACGCCCACCCCGCCCAGCGAGTCTGCGGACCACGAGACGGCGGACCCGGGGACGACGGACCCGGAGACGACCGACCCGGAGACGACCGACCCGGAGACGACGGAGGCCACGGTGCGGAAGGAGCTCGACCGGCTCTCCCCGGAGGCTGTCCTGACGTTCGGGGCCGACGTGCCGGACGGCACCGATGGCAGCCCGGACGTCGTTCGGGCGGCGACGACAGCCGAGGGACTGGCGCAGCAAACGGGCGCCTCCTTTCCGCAGGCTCACACCGTTGCACCCGCCGGTCTGGTGACCGAGGTGACGCGCCTGGAGCGGGGCAAGGCGGGCCCACTGCTCACGACCGCGGCGACGGGCGGCACTGACCGCTCGGCCGATCGGGACGGCGAGCTGCCGCGGACCGCTTTGCCGGCCCCGCTGCAGAGCACGCTCGTGGTCGTGCCGGCGCAGGGCAGCGGTGCTGTGGCTGCCGCCGCGACCGCGCGGGCCGCCGGCGCAGAGGTGGTGGCGGCCGCCGACGGCGACCTGCGGGGGTCCGGACAGTTCGTCACCGCTGTCAGCACGCGCAAGCCCGCAAGCGTGGTCGCCATCGGCGATGCTTTTGGAACGCCCGAGGCCATCGAAGCGAGCTACACCTCGGCCCGTACCGGCCAGCAGCTTCCCGGCGGTGGTCAGCTCGTGCTCCCCGGCAAGCGGTACATCGCGCTGTACGGGTACCCGAACTCGGCTGCCCTGGGAGTTCTGGGTGAACAGGCAATGGAGGAGACCTTCGTCCGAGCCAGGAAGGTCGCCGCGGAGTACGAGCCGCACAGCGACCTGCCGGTCATCCCCACGCTGGAGATCATCACGACGGTCGCCTCCGCCAGCGCGGGAGGGGACGGCGATTACTCGTCGGAGTCCGAGGTCAGCGACCTGACTCCGTGGGTGGATGCTGCCGCCAAGGCCGGCATCTACGTGGTGCTGGATCTGCAGCCGGGCACCACGGACTTCCTCACGCAGGCCAAGCTCTACGAGCCACTCCTGACCCGCCCAAATGTGGGATTGGCCCTGGACCCGGAATGGCGGCTCAAGCCAGGCCAGCGTCACATGCGGCAGATCGGCTCGGTGTCGGCGCAGGAGGTCAACGCCGTGGCGGACTGGCTGGCCGAGCTGACGGCACGTCACCAGCTGCCGCAGAAGATGCTGTTGCTGCACCAGTTCAAACTGTCGATGCTTGCCGACCGGCAGAGCATCGACATGAGCCGAGCGGAGCTCGCTCTGGTCGTCCAGATGGACGGCCATGGTCCGACGAGCGTCAAGTTCGACACCTGGGACGCGCTGCGGGCGGGAGCCCAGCCCGAATTCTTCTTCGGCTGGAAGAACTTCTACGACGAGGACATGCCCACGCTCACTCCGGCGCAGACGATGGCGGTCCGCCCGACGCCCTGGTTCGTCTCCTACCAGTAGCGCGGGGCGCGAGGGAGACGCGAGGCAGCACGGCCTGCACGATGGGGCCAATTCCCAGCGCGTAAATTACCGTCATGATGCCCAGGGTGCCGCCGAGCAGCGAGCCGGTCGACACCACGGTCAGCTCGATGGCGGTGCGCACGAGACGCACGGACAGGCGCGAACGCACCGCCAGGCCCGTCATCAACCCGTCACGGGGCCCTGGCCCGAGGTGCACGCCGATGTAAGCGGCAGTGGCGATGCCGTTCAACACGACACCGGACACGCCGAACAGCACCCGTACCGCCAGCGCCTCAGCGTCCGGCAGCAGCGCCAGCGCCGCATCCACCGAGAGGCCGATGACGACGATGTTGCTGATCGTGCCGAAGCCGGGACGGACCCGCAGCGGAATCCACAGCAGCATCACCGCCATACCGACCACGATGCTCACGGTGCCGAGGGACCAGCCCAACCGCTCCGCCAGGCCCTGGTGCAACACGTCCCAGGGCATCACCCGAGCGATGAGCGGACGAGAAGCGCCATGGACAAGCCGTACAGGGCCAGCGCGGCGAAGAGCTGGACCAGCATCCGGGTCCACAACGCGCCCGCGCCGGGCTGGGATTCGCCGTCGTTCCGAAACAAGCCGGAGAAAATGCCCCAGCCCTCCGTCATGCCTGGAGTGTAGGGAGCTATGTCGCCGCAGCCCGCCACCTGCGGGCCCGCTCCAGCATCTCCTGGATGACCTCGCTCTTGGCCTGCGCGTAGTGGTTCATGTCGTTCCACGACTGCTGGGCCAGCCGACGTTTAGTCGCGGCGTAGTGCTCGCGGTCGGCCGGGTCGGCGCGCAACCAGTCCCGCAGGTCGAGGTAGTCCCGGATCTCCGGCCGGTGCGGCTCGACCACGTGCAGGTGCACCTCGCGGGCGGCCGCCCGGAACATCAGGTGGTCCGGCTCGCGCACCCGCAGGTCGAGCCCGATGGAGGCCAACGGGGGCACTAGGTGCTCTTCGTCCGTGACGTCCGGCACGGTCAGCAGCATGTCGACGGTGGGCTTGGCGGCCAGGGCCGGCACGGCCGTCGACCCGATGTGCTCGACCGCCACGACCCGCTCGCTCAAGACCCGGCGCACGGCGTCGGCATACCTGGCATACGTGGCTTCCCAGCCCGGGTCGTAGTCGACGATCGTCACCGTCACCGGCTCGCGACCGCCGATGAGCACCTTGTCGAGATAGGCGTCCAGCTCGTCGTCCATCGGGTGCGCTCCCCGCCGAAGTCCGCCTGTCAGGCTGGTATACCCCGCTTGTCAGGAGTGCCCGGGATGGATGTAGGGCGTCGTCGTGGCCAGTTCGACGAAACCCAGCCGCAGCAGAATTGGCCGGCTGTCCGCCGAGGCGTCCACCTGCAGGTATCGATAGCCCCGGGCCGCGGCGAGCCGGGCGCGATACGCGACGAGCGACCGGAAGACGCCGCGACCACGCCAATCCCGGACCGTGCCACCGCCCCACAAGCTGGCGAACTCCGTGCCCGGGTGGAACTCGACGCGGGCGCCCGCGACCGGTCGGCCGTCGGCGACGGCCAGAACCGGAACCGGAACCGGAACCGGAACATCAGCTCCACCGGTGAGCCGACCGAGCAGATCTCGCCCGAACGCGCTGTGGTCTCCACCGAAGACCTCGTCGTGCACCGCCACCAGCGCGTCGATGCCGGCCGCTTCGTTCACCTCTCGCAGCGCGACGCCCGCCGGCGGCCAGACCTCCTGATCCACACCGTCGACGTACGCCATTAGGAGCGACTCCACCGGTTCCGGCACCAGCCCGGCCGCCAGTAACCGGTCGGGCAGATCGGCCGGCGAGTCGTAGGAGTAGAGCTTCCACTCCCAGGGCCGCCGGAAGCGACTGAACCGCGCCACGGAGTCGGCGATCGCCCGGTCGACGTCGTGCTCCTGCAGATCGGACCACACCACGCCGGACCAGCCGTCCTCCCCCCCGAACACCCGCACCATGCCCGGGTCGCGCTCGACCTGGGCGCCGCGGCCACCGGAGGACGGCGCCCGGCGGATCTGCTCATCGAAGGCCGCGAGCACGGCCCGCCGATTTACGATCCCCACCCGGCATCGGACCGGACAACGCGCGGGCGGCTGACCCACACCCGCCGCCGGTAGCGAGCGGCTGTCATACCGCCACCGATCGGTCGGCGACGCTCAGCAGGTCCCCCGGCTGGCAGTCGAGGACGTCGCAGATCGCGGTCAGCGTCGAATAGCGGATGGCCCGGGCCCGGTTGTTCTTGAGCACCGACAGGTTCACGACCGTGACCCCTACGGCGGTAGCCAGCTCGGTGAGCGTCATGCCCCGTCGCTCCAGCAGCGCACCCAGGTGGCAGACCACCCGGGAGTCGTCGTCAGACGGCATCAGACCATTCCTTCCACGTCGTCGCGCAGCCTGGCACCACGGGCGTACACCTCCGACAGGAAGGCGACCAGCGCTCCCGCGAGCACCGGCCAGAGCTGAATCTCTAAGGCGATGGGCATGGCGTACCCGGCCAGCGCGACGCCGTCCAGCAGGGTGTTCCGTGTGGTGTCGCGGACCCACTGGGCGCCGATGCCGCCAAGGGCGATCAACAGACCAAGCAGGCGCAGCCGGGTGACGTTCGCCGGCTGGAACGGGTCGCCACGACGCAGCCCCCTGGCCACACCCAGCAGGAGCACCACGGCCACGGTCACCAGCAGAATCGTCAGAGCCAGCGGCAGCATCGCCAGCAGGTGCTGACCCAGAGCGGCGTCGGGCAGCGTCACCGTGCCGGTGACGTCGCGTACGCCGGCTGCTCGGACCACAGACTCGGGCAGCGGGGCGGAGACGGCAAGGGGGCCCCCACGAAGCGCATTGCGCAGCGGCCCGAGCAGCGCGAGCGCTCCCAGAAACGGCACGAGCCACAGAGTGATCTCCAGGGCGTACTGATCAGACCTGTCCCACCGCAGTATCCGCCGCACTCGCATCGGCTTCTATCGACACTCGTTGGTATCGAAAAACAATACCATCGGCTAGCGATGTGGCGAGCCGATCGACCAAACCGGTCGGGACCACCGAGCCGGTCATGGCCGCGTTCAGCACCGTGGTAGCGGGCGGGCGTCCTGGCCACGTTCTTGCGCAGCCATACCGGGTGCCCGCACGGGCGCGCAACTACCCGGTAGCACTCCGCCACCAGGTCACGCAGCCCACTTACCTGCACGGAACGCTCTACCCGGCGCAGTACGAAGTGCTCACCTGGCTGGCAGGCCTAGCAGTCGCGCTGGCGTCCTACGCACTGGTTCTACGCCGCCACAGGGCGGTGGTCGCCAGTTCCTAGAGAACTAGCTGCCGACGGTGGTGGAGCCCACCGGAAGGGGTGGCTCAGCGGCACGCTTCTCCTGGACCGGAACCAATGGTGACTGCGGGGGGCGGTGCTGCCCGGTGGCCCGCGCGCCGAGCCACACCGACAGGGCGCCGATCCCCAGCCCCGCGATGTCGTCGACGATGTAGTGCCAGCCGAAGTAGATGGTCGCGATGACCGTCAGCACGAAATACAGCCACATCACCGCCTTGACCAGAACGTGCCAGTGCATCTTCAGCACGATCAGCAGTGCCGAGAACACGATGGACACGTGCAGCGACGCGAAGGCCGCGATGCTGTGGACACGTTCGGTGGCATGCGGATCATCGAGAACAAGCCATCGCGACTGCATCAGGCTGCGCTGCATCTCCGCCGTCTCCGTCGGAGGTAGCAGCGTGCCCCAGAAGGTCCAGGTCTGCTCGTACACCGGACCCATGGACGGCAGAAGGTAGTAGCTGACCACGCCGAGCGCCCAGTTCAGGCACAGCGCGGTCACGTACCACGTGCCGTGCGACACGTTGTCGTTCCAGACAAGCGCCACCGCCAGCGAGAACGGGACGAACAGCAGGAACAACAGGTAGACCCAGGACAGCACGTGCGGGGTGATGCCGGTGCCCAGGAGATCGTGCAGGAGCTGGGCAGGCTGGACGCCTCCGGTCAGCCACAGATCGATGCGCTCGAGTTCGTCGTCCACCCGGTCGGTGCGGATGAACGGCAGGAAGCTCTTGAGGTTCCGGTAGCCCACGTAGGTGACGTAGAAGCTGAGCAGGCCGGTGGCCACAACCGACAAGCGGCGCCACGACCACCGCTCCCGGGCGACCTGTACGGTCGCGGGGACCAGGCCGCGGCCAAGGCCGCCGCGCATCACCGCCCGGGGAAGAACGTCAAGCACCAGCACGATGGCGACGACAGCGGGCAGCCGCACGTAGCTAGGACCGAGAAAGCCCTCCGGGTCACGCAGTGGGAGGTCCCAGAGGACGGCGAAGAGCAGGGATGTCAGGCCGACCGCCGTGGCTACGGCCACGGCCATGCCGTACCCGCGGAGTGCGGACGGGTGTTCGACGTTCAGCAAAGGCACGATGTGCACCGTACCCACTTCTCGGGGTAACCCGGAGTCCGGCACGGCGCTACCTGGAATTTATGGAGGACGAGAACCGCGTGTCCGTTATCACCCACGACCGCGAGGCTGCCCCTCGTCCGGCGCCTGATCGACCCCGCCGGCCGGCATGGCTGGGCGTCGCCGTAGTCGGGCTGGCCACCGTCATCTACCTGTGGCTGTGCTGGAAGTACCGGGCCTTCGTCACCGACGACTCCTGGATCTCCGTGCGCTACGCCGAAAACCTCGCCGCCGGGCACGGGTTCGTGTGGAATCCCGGCGGCCCGCGGGCGGAGGGGTACAGCAATCCGCTGCTCGTGGCCGTCGAGGCCGGGGCCGACCTCGCCGGAGGGTCGGCACTGGGAGCGGCGCGCGCCCTTGGCGTGCTCAGCGGGCTCGCCTGCGTGGTCCTCGTCTACGTCCGGGGCCGGCACGTCGTCGGACAGTCGGCCGCCGCCATCGCCACACTGTTCACCGCAGCTTCTCCGCCATTCGCCGCGTGGGCACTCGGCGGTCTCGAGACTCTCCCCGTTGCTCTGGTGCTCACTGTCGCGCTCCTCGAGTTGAGCCGCCGCGACGGCGGCAACGCCGTCCTCGCGGCTGCCGTTCTGGCGCTGCTGCCCTGGCTGCGACCCGAGGGCCTGGCGGTGGCCGGCGCCGTGGTGCTGTCCAGCGAGGGCGCGGGCCTGCTCCGCCGCCGCACCCGGGCAGCCGCTGTACGACGGGCGGCGGTGCTGGGCGGCCTGACGCTGGCGTCCCAGGTCGCCCTGGAAGCGTTCCGGCTCGGCGTGTACGGCCATCTGCTGCCCAACTCGGTGATCTACAAGTCCGGCACCGGCGAGACGTTCGCGGTGCTGAGCAAGTTCGCCGGGCAATCCATTCCGCTGCTCGTCCTGGCATTGGTCGGCCTGGTGCTCGCCAGCGGGCGACAGCGGCTGCTCGCCGTCGCCCCGCTCGTCTACGTGGCCGGCTCGATCGGCACGCTGGACAGCGCCAATGGATTCAGCCGCTTCTTCATGCCGGTACAGCCGCTGCTGGCGCTGCTGGCCGGGTTGGCGCTCACCGGACTCGCGGCCGGAGTCGGCCGGATGACCCGCGCCGGCGGCGCTGTGCTCGCCGCGGTCGCGGCGTCCATCGCGCTCGCCATTCCGATGGCGACGGCCCGCGCGGAACTGGCGGAGGAGGACATCACCCTCCGCCATCTCGTCCCGTGGTGGCGCGCCTCCCGCCCGGACAGCGATCCCGGTTGGCTGGAACTCGTCTGGCCACTGTTCGCGCTGCTCGGCGTCCTCACGCTGGTGGGCATCGTGGTCGCGGCCGGCCGTTCCCGGCTGCCGATCTGGGCGCCGGCTCCCCTGGCGGCCGCCGGCGTGCTGGCCGTGCTCGCCGGGCCTTCCGGCGACGTGCGGACGATCGAGGAGTCGCAACGGCTGTACATGGCGTGCAAGGTCGTGGCCCGCGACGGCATGGCCGACTGGCTCTCCACGACCTCGCCCGAGACGTCGTACGCCATCGCGGATGCGGGCCTCGTCCCGGCCCGAGCCCGGCGGACAGCTTTCGACAGCCTGCTGCTGAACGAGCCGCTGCTCCAGGAGACGGGCCCCTTGCCGGTCCGCGAGCGGGCGGAACTGGTGCACAGGCAGGCTCCGGAAGTCCTGGTGCTCGCGAGCCGGAGCTCCAAGCGGTTCCTGCCGACCTACCCGACCGATGAGGCCATCTACGATCACCCGGGTATGAGCAACTACCGCCTGGTTCACGTCGCTCGAGGACGCGGGCTCGCCGACGGCCCTGCCTGCCGCTACCACCTGCTGGCGTACCAGCGGTGAGTGTGCTGGAGACGCGGGGCGACAAAGCCCTGCTCAGCGGCTGGGGCCGGACCGCCCCCACCGTCGCCGAGGTCGTCGAGGCGGGGTCCGACGCCGACGTGGCCGCCGTCGTCGCGCGCCGGCCGGCCCGCGGAGTCGTCGCTCGGGGACTGGGACGCAGCTACGGGGACGCCGCCCAGAATGCCGGTGGGGCGGTGGTGAGCCTGCCCTCGATGGACCGGATCCTCGCGGTGGACGTGGCTGCCGCAACGACGACGGTCGAGGCGGGCGTCTCGCTGGACACCCTGATGCGAACGCTGCTGCCGCTGGGCCTGTTCGTTCCGGTCACACCGGGCACGCGCGTGGTGACCGTGGGCGGCGCCATCGCCGCCGACGTCCACGGCAAGGACCACCACATCACCGGCAGCTTCTGCAACCACGTCGCCTGGATCGATCTGCTGGTGGCCGACGGATCGGTGCGGCGCGTCAGCGCCGAGGAGGACGCCGAGCTGTTCTGGGCCACCGCCGGCGGCATGGGGCTGACCGGCATCGTGCTACGCGCCAGCATCCGGATGCGCCGGGTGGAGACGGCCTACGTCGTCGTGGACACCGAGCGCGCGCGCGACCTGGACGATCTGATGGACCGGCTCAGCAGCACCGACCACCTGTACGAGTACTCGGTGTCGTGGGTCGACTGCCTGTCGCGCGGCGCGCGGCTCGGCCGGGCGGTGCTGACCCGGGGCCGGCCGGCGACGCGGCAGGAGCTGCCGCGCCGCGCCGCCAGGGAGCCGCTGGCGTTCCGCCCACGCACGAGGCTGACGGCGCCGGACATCTTTCCGGCCGGCCTGGTGAACCGCGCCAGCGTCGCCGCCTTCGACGAGCTCTGGTACCGCAAGGCACCGGCCGAGCGACGCGACGAGGTCCAGGCCATGGCGCCGTTCTTCCATCCGCTCGACGGGATCTCGCGGTGGCACCGGGTCTACGGTCCGCGCGGCTTCATCCAGTACCAGTTCGTGGTGCCGTTCGGCGCGGAGGCCACGGTCCGGCACGTGCTGGAGATCTTTGCCGCCGGTGGACCGCCTGGCTCGCTCGCCGTGCTCAAGCGCTTCGGGCCGGCCAACCCCGGGCCGCTGTCCTTCCCGACGCCTGGCTGGACGCTGGCGGTCGACGTGCCCGTGCAGCGGCGGACGGCAGAGGTGCTGGACCGCCTTGATCGCCTGGTGCTGGACGCCGGTGGCCGCCTGTACCTGGCGAAGGACTCCCGGCTGCCGGCTGCCGCGCTGCCCGCGATGTATCCGCGGCTCGACGAGTGGCTGCGCGTACGCCGCCAGGTGGACCCAGACTCGGTGTTCACCTCCGATCTGAGCAGGAGGCTCGGGCTGTGATGGATTCGGTGGGGACGCCGCAATCGGTGCTGCTGCTGGGCGGCACGTCAGACATCGGACTTGCGGTGGTCGAGCGGCTCGGGACCGACAAGCCACTGCGGGTGGTGCTGGCGGGCCGGCCGGGCCCGAAGGCCGACGCCGCGGCTCAGCGGCTGCGCGACGGTGGTCACGACGTCCGGACGGTTGCCTTCGACGCCGAGGACGTCGACCGGCACCCCGAGGCGATGGCCGAGGCATTCTCGAACGGGGACATCGACCTCGCCGTGGTCGCCTTCGGCGTTCTGGGGGACCAAGAACAGGCCTGGCAGCACCACACGGCCGCTCTGCGGCTGGCGACCGTCAACTACACCGCCGCGGTCAGCACCGGCGTCCTCGTGGCGGACCGGTTCCGTGCTCAGGGGCACGGAACCTTCGTGCTGCTGTCCTCCGTGGCGGGCGAGCGACCAAGACGGTCGAACTTCGTGTACGGCTCGTCGAAGGCCGGGGCCGACGCGTTCTTCACCGGCCTGCGCGAGGCGCTGCGGCCCCAGGGGATGCGCGTCGTCGTCGTCCGACCGGGCTTCGTCCGCAGCGCGATGACGGCGGGCATGAAGTCTGCGCCCCTCGCCGTCGACCCCGGAAACGTCGCGGACGCGGTGATTCGGGCGCTGCGGACGCGGCAGGACGTGGTGTGGGTGCCACCGAAGATCCGCTGGGTGATGGTGGTCCTGCGCCACCTGCCCGCACCCATCTTTCGCCGGCTGCCGATCTGAGGGTCAGCCCGCCCGGAACACGAGCGTGCGGAACGACCAGAACCGGAAGGCGGTAGCGACGGCCATCCCGATCACGTTCGCGGAGATGTTGTCCGCGATCGCTGACCGGTACCCGAGCGCCTCCCGGGAGAACAGCAGACACAGCACCTGGATACCCGCCGCCATGACGCTGAGCAGCACGAACATGGCGTACTCGCGCCCGATGTGGTTGGTGCGCCGGTGCCGCCAGGTCCACCACCGGCTTCCGGCGAAGGCCACGGCGATCGCGACGGCGCTGGAGACGACCTTGCTGGGCACGGACTGCCACCCAGCCCCCAGCAGAAGCACGTTGAACACGGCGACGTCGGTGCCGTAGGCGGCCAGCCCCACGATGCCGAAGCGCACAACCTCTCCGGCTAGCAGGTCCGCACCGCGCTTCACACGTAAACGGCGAGGAGCAGGCAGGCGCACCACACCAGTGACAGCACGATGAGCATCGGGTCGTGCAGCAGGATCGTCTCGGGCTCCTCGGCCTGACCCTCATCGACGTCCATGGCGTACCGCAACATGACGAGCACGAAGGGCACCACCGAGGCGATCCCCCAGGCCGAGCCCGTGGAGTCCCGCACCTCGAACGCCCACAGTGCGTAGGTGGTGACCACAGCCGTTCCGGCCATCGTCCACACGAAGCGCAGGTAGCTACTGCTGTATCGCTGGACGACGCGGCGGACGGGTGCCCCGGTGCGGGCGCCCATCTCCGATTCCCCGTACCGCTTGCCCGCCGCCACGAACAGCGAGCCGAAGGCCGCCGTCATCAGGAACCACTGCGACAGCGGGATGTGCGCGGCCACGCCACCGGCGAGCGCGCGGAGCAGGAATCCGGAGGCGATGCACGCCAGATCGAGCACCGGCTCGTGCTTGAGCCACAGGCAGTAGGCCACCTGGATCACGACGTATGCCACCGCCACGGCGACGAGCTGCCAGCCCCGCGTGGCGGCGATGGCCAGGCCCACGACAAGAAGCGCGGCCGCTACGCCCCGGGCCTGCGCCGTCGTCACCGCCCCGGACGCGATCGGGCGGTGCCGCTTCACCGGGTGGGCCCGGTCGGCGTCCACGTCCTCGGCGTCGTTGAACAGGTAGACGGCGGACGAGATGGCACAGAACATCAGGAACGCGGTGCCGGCGCCGACCAGCGCATCGCCGTCCAGCTCGTGGCCGGCCGGCAGCAGCGGCGCCAGCACGAGCAGGTTCTTCAGCCACTGCCGGGGGCGCGTGGCCGTCACCATGGGCGCAACGATGGTCATGGTCGACCACCCTGCCACCTCAGGCGGCGATGCGCGTCAGCAGTGGCGACACCCAGGGCCGCGCCGGCGACGACGTCACTGGGGAAGTGCGCCCCCACGATGAGCCGGGACAGTCCCATGGCGGGCGGCAACGCGAGTATCCACCGCGCGCCCGTCAGCTGACGGAAGGCCAGCGCCGCCGTCGTCGTCGAGGCGGTGTGTGAGCTCGGAAAGCCCCATCGCCCCAGGCCGCCGGAGTGGACCATGAGCCGGACATGGAGCGGCCGCTGGCGGCGGACCAGGCGCTTGATCGCGACGCTGGCCGCGTGCGAGACGGCCACTGACACCGTCGCCGAACACCAGCCACGGCGCCGGTCGCGGTCGACGGCGGCCGCTGTCGCACCGATGGCCAGCCAGGCCGCCGCGTGCTCGCCCAGCAGGCTCAGGCCGCGGGCGCCGATCACGGCAGCCGTACCGGGGAAGGCACGCTGAACGGCGAGGAGCAGCGCCAGATCCCTCGGAAGCGGTGGTTGCACAGCTCCCCACCTTCCTCATTGCCCGTGCGCGACCGGGCCCGTCGTTCCCCACGCCCGCGTGCGTGTGCCGACCACCTTGCCAGAGCCAACGACATCGGCGCGCGACGCCACTGCCGGCCGCACCGCAGAACTGCGGCATGCTGACGGCATGGCACCACGCGACCCCGTCGGGTCATTCGCCGCTGCGATGGACCAACTTCTGCGCGCCACCCACCTCAACGCCCCGGACCAGCTCCCGGACATCGCGGCGGGAGCCGCCCGCCGTCTGGGGGCCACCGAGGCGTTTCTCTACTTGATCGATTACGAGCAGGTCGTCCTGACGCCCCTGCCGGTCGGCGGCACCGTGAGTTCACGACCGGCGCTCTCCGTCGACTCCACCCTGGCCGGACGGGCGTTCCGGACGGTGGAGGCGGTCGAGTCGGACGCGGGCGCCTCCCGCCGCCTCTGGATTCCGCTGCTCGACGGGGTGGAGCGGCTGGGAGTTCTTGAGCTGGTGATCGCGGCCGAGGGCCGGGAGCTGACCTCCGTCGAGCGCTCCAACTGCACCCAGTTCGCCCACATGGTGGCCGAACTACTCGTCAGCAACTCGCTGTACACCGACAGCTACGAGTGGGCCCGCCGACGCGAACCCATGACGCTGGCGGCCGAGATGCAGCACTGGCTGCTGCCGCCGCTGACCTTCGGCACCAATCGTGTAGTGATCAGCGGCCTGCTGGCCCCGGCGTACGAGGTCGGCGGCGACGCCTACGACTATGCGTTGAACGGCAACATCGCCCACGTGGCCATGTTCGACGCGGTGGGGCACGGCCTGCAGGCCAGCGTGCTGGCCAACATGGCGGTCTCCTGCTACCGCAACTGCCGGCGGGCCGGGCTGGACATCGCGGCCACCGCCTTGGAGATCGACACGGTGATCGACACGATGTTCGGCTCGGAACGGTACGTCACCGCGATCCTCGGGCAGCTGGACATCGACACCGGCCTCCTGCGCTGGATGAACGCCGGTCATCCCCAGCCGATGCTGCTGCGCGACAGCCAGGTCATCAAGCAGCTGGAGTGCGAGCCGCTGCTGCCGCTGGGCCTGAACGCCATGGCCGGGAAGGCCGCTGACCGGATCACGGACGACCTGGTGTGCCAGGAGTCCCTGGAGCCGGGTGACCGCATCCTGCTCCTGACCGACGGCGTCGATGAGGCCCGGACCGAGGACGGCGAGTTCTTCGGCCGCACCCGTCTCGCCGAGTTCGCCGCGCGGGAGTCCGCATCCGGACTTCCCACACCCGAGGTGATGCGGCGGTTGCAGCAGGCGGTCCTGCGGCATCAGACCGGCCGGCTGCAGGACGACGCGACCACCCTGTTCGTGGAGTGGCTCACGGCACAGCCCGACCATCTGATTCCCGGCGACGCCTCGAGGTGACCGCGACCGTCGCGGCGCTCAGCCGCCCCGCAACGGGTTGTGCCCCGGCGCCACGGCCTCGTCCGGGGTAACCGGCGGCGGGGGCGTGCCGTCCCCGAACGGCTGCCCCCCGAGCTCCTCGCGCCCGTGCGGGGACAACCAGCTGTCCAGCTCGGGCCCGAGCGGGACGACCCCGGTCGGGTTGATGTCGCGGTGTACGTCGTAGTAGTGGCGCTTGATGTGCTCGAAGTCCACGGTGTCGCCGAAACCGGGCGTCTGGAACAGGTCGCGGGCGTAGGCCCACAGCATCGGCATCTCGGTCAGCTTCTGCCGGTTGCACTTGAAGTGGCCGTGATACACGGGGTCGAAGCGGACCAGCGTGGTGAACAACCTGATGTCGGCCTCGGTGAGCGTGTCCCCGACGAGGTACCGCTGGCCGGCGAGCCGCTCGGACAGCCAGTCCAGCCGGCTGAACAGGCGCTCGTAGGCGCGCTCGTACGAACGCTGGTCGCCGGCGAATCCGGCCCGGTACACGCCGTTGTTGACGTCCCGGTAGACGACCGCGTTGACCTCGTCGATCTCAGGCCGGAGTTCTTCGGGGTACAGATCGGGGGCCCCGGGACGATGGTGTTCCCGCCACTCCACGATCAGGTCGATCGTCATCTGCGGGAAGTCGTTGGTGACCACCTGCCCGGACGTCACGTCCACGATCGCCGGCACGGTGATGCCCCGCTCGTAGTCGGGAAAGCGCGCGAAGAAGGCCTCCTGCAGCCGCTCGAAGCCGAGCACCGGATCCCGGCCGCCGGGATCGAGGTCGAACGTCCAGCTGCGGGGGTCGTGCGTCGGCCCGCAGACCCCCATGGACACCACCTGTTCCAGCCCCAGCAGCCGCCGGACGATGACCGCCCGGCTCGCCCACGGGCAGGCACGGCTCACCACCAGCCGGTACCGCCCGGGCTCCACGGGGTAGCCGTCGCGTCCGTCCCGCGTGATGCGGGTGGCGATGTAACGGGAGTCGCGGCTGAACTCGCCGCCGGGGATCACGTACACGCCGCCCGATGTGGTCTCTGCCATGGCAGGGCCGTTCCCCCGCGGACCGCCCGTCACGCCCGGCGAGCCGGCTGCTGTCGCGGCATGCCCGCCGTCCGCGATGCCTGCCATCAGCGGGTGTCGCCACCGAGGTAGTCGGCAGAGATGCTGCTGCGCCCCCTGGACGGAGCAGGGGCTGCGGGTGCACCGTGGACGCTTGTGATCTTCCGGAAACGGCACGGGGGTGCGCCATGGGGGAACGGCTACCGATCATCTACGTCCGCGGGTTCGCCGGCGGCCAGCGCGGGATCGACGTCGCCGTGGATGATCCGTTCTACGGCTTCAACGAGGGGTCGACGCACATCCGGGTCGGGGCTTCGGGCCGGCCGCGCTTCTACCAGTTCGAGAGCCCGCTGCTGCGACTGCTGATCGACCATCAGTACCGGCTGGTCGTGGAGGGAGGCCAGGAGCGCAAGCTGCTCGAAGCCGAGCCCGACTCCCTGCCTGCCGACACGGTGTGGGTCTACCGCTTCTACGACTCGGCCGCGTCCACGTTCGGAGTGGAGCCCAAGCCGTACCAGATCGAGAAGGCAGCGGAGGGGCTGGCCGCCTACATCGAGTTGGTGCTGGCCAAGACGGCCGGGGCCTCCCGGGTGAATCTCGTGGCGCACTCCATGGGCGGTCTGGTGTGCCGGTCGGCCATGCAGCGCTGCATGGCGGCTCCAGAGACGCTCGTGTCCAAGCTGGTGACGATCGCCACCCCGCACGGTGGCCTCGATCCCGAGCTCGGCGGGTCGATCGGTGACTGGCTGATCGACCACTTCGGACCGAGCGGGTCCGACATCTTCGCGCCGCGGCGGATGCGCGAGTACCTGCTGCCGGACCACTTCCCGGACGAGGACCTCGATCCGGCGACCGGGCGCGAGCGCCCCTGGGATCCCCGGCGCATGGTGGGCAGCTTCCCGGTGGACCGGGTGCTGAGCGTCATCGGCACGAACTCACGGGACTACGACGTCGCCGCGGGCGCCTCCGCACTGGTCATGGGAGCCCAGAGCGACGGGCTGGTCGCGATCGCCAACGCCTACGTCAAGGGCTCCGCCCGGGCGTACGTCCACCGGTCCCACTCCGGACGCTACGGCCTGCTCAACTCCGAGGAGGCCTACCAGAACCTGCGCCGCTTCCTGTTCGGCTCCCTCCGCGTGCACATCGGCCTGCGCAATCTCGAGCTCCGCCCGGACCGGGTGTGGCAGGCCGACGTCCGGTTGGCCATCCGCGGGCTGCCGGTACTGATGCATGAGCAGCGGGCCGACCAGCACTGCCCCGTGGACCTCAACGCGGAGGAGCGCAATCTGCCGACGCCCACGGCGCCGCTGCCGCTGGTCACCACCTGCCTGCTGCCCACGGCGAACGCCTACGCCAGGTACGCGCTGCACCTGAAGGTCATCGGACTGGACGAGCGCGGCGGAATCTTCGGGTTCGGTGACCATCTAGAGCAGATCGCGGACTGGGAGGACAGCCTTATCGTCGACGTTGCCGCCGGCGACGACGGCACGATGTCGGAGGTGCGCTGGCAGTGGAACAGCACGCTGTCGGGCCGGGTCGCCGACACCGAGGTGCTCGCGAACGTGCTGGACTGGCCGGTAGCGCCCCC
>JALYNC010000147.1 GCA_030773415.1 Actinomycetota bacterium | reverse complement strand
GTCCTCGACCGCGGCTCCCTTCGCCGGCCGCCGCCGGCGCGGCGGGGGACTGACCCCGTCGGCGAGCCGGCGGGACGTCACCAGGAAGCCGGTGTGGCCGATCATCCGGTGATCCGGACGGACGGCGAGGCCGTCGACGTGCCAGGTCCGTAGCAGGGTCTCCCAGCTCACCGGCTCGGTGAAGCTCCGGCTCTCCCGCAGGGCCTCCACCACCCGGGACAGCTGCGTGGTGGTGGCCACGTACGCACACATCACCCCACCCGGCACCAGGGCGGTGCGCGCCGCATCCAGCACCTCCCAAGGCGCGAGCATGTCCAGGACCACGCGGTCGACGTCCCCGCGCTCGGTCAGGCTCTCGGCCAGGTCACCGACGGTGAGGCGCCACGATGGAGGAGTCGCCCCGAAGAAGCGCCCCACGTTGGCCCGCGCCACCTCGGCGAAGTCGGCCCGGCGTTCGTAGGACGACACGTAGCCGGCGTCGCCGACGGCGCGCAGCAGCGAGCACGTCAGTGCCCCGGAACCGACGCCGGCCTCCACCACTCGCGCCCCCGGAAAGATGTCCGCCATGGCGACGATCTGGCCGGCGTCCTTGGGGTAGACGACCGCCGCGCCGCGCGGCATGGACAGCACATAGTCGGCGAGCAGCGGGCGCAGGGCCAGGTACGGCGTGCCGCTCGTGGTCTCGACCACGATGCCCTCGGGGGCAGCGATCAGCTCGTCATGCGGAATCCACCCGCGGTGCGTGTGGAAGGCGGCGCCGGCAACGAGCGTGATCGTGTGGTGTCGACCCTTGGGGTCGGTGAGCTGCACCTGGTCTCCAGGGGCGAACGGGCCCCGGCGGCGGGCAGCGCCGGCCGGCATGGGTGCGGTGTCGGCGGCGACGGCAGCCCGGTCGGCGTCCGTGGGCAGAGTGTCGGTGTCCGCGGGCAGCGTGTCGGCGTCTCCGCGCGGAGTGTCGGTGTCCACGGCGGAATTGTCGCCGAAGCTGCCGCTGCCTCAGTCCAGGGCCCCTAACGCCGGGTCCGGCCCATGGGCCCGGCTTCAGGCATCCAGGGTCAGGTCGGGGCCTGCAGTCGGCAGCTCAGGCTGCCGAGGCGCGCCCCGCGCGCAGGCGAACCGGCAGGCCTAGCGCCCCCGCCACGTCATCGGCGACGAGCACGCCGCAGATGCGGCCCTCCCCGTCGCGTACCAGGTACTCCGTGGCGCGCCCGCCGCGCATGGTCTCCAGCACCTGCTCCGGGGTCGCGTCCGCGGCAAGGATCAGTGAGGGCTGCAGCCGCCGTGCCACGGTGGCCACCGCCACCCATGGACGGCGGTCTACCGGCACTGCTGAGACGGCGGCCTCCGAGACGATGGCCTCGGGCCGCCCGTCGGCGTCCACCACCACGATGGCTCCCGCCTGCACCTCCGCGGCCCGCCGCAGCGCTTCGGCCAGCGGCATCGTGCCCGCCACGGCGGCCGCCCGCCGGGTGAGCCGCGCTACCTGCACGGCAGGCAGCCTGCGCTGCAGGCGCGCGGTCAGCAGTGCGGACGACGCGCCCGCCCAGATGAAGTACGCCAGCAGCGCGAGATAGACGAGGTTGAACAGCCGCGCCGGGTCGCTGAGGACGCCGGCCGGGCCAGTACCCCGGAATATCAGCACGATAGGAAGCACGAGGATCGCTACGGACAGGCCACGGCCGACCCAGCCGGCAACCAGGGAGCCGAACTCCGGTCGGCCGGAAGCGCCCCAGACCGCCGCCCGCAGGATGCGCCCGCCGTCCAGTGGCAGCCCCGGCAGCAGGTTGAACACCGCGACGGCACCGTTGGCGAGTGCGACCTGCAGGGCGAGCACCTCGGTCACCGTGTTGCCGTGCAGCAGACCGACGAACGCGAAGCCCAGCCCGGCCAGTAGGAGTGAGACCAGTGGCCCCGCCATGGCGACGAGGTACTCACGTGAGGGTGTCTCCGGCTCGCGCTCGATCTCCGAGACACCGCCGAGCAGCTGCAACGTGATACGGCGAACGGGCAGACCCAGCGCCTTGGCGACCAGTGAGTGGCTCAGCTCGTGGACGAGCACCGACAGGTAGATCAGCAGGGCGAACACGAACGCCAAGACGTATCCGGCGGCTCTTCCGCCTCCAGATGTCCGCTGGGCGAACTCGGGACCGAGGAACGCCGTCAGCAGCCCGGCCACCAGGAACCAGGACGGCGCAAAGTACACCGGAACCCCGAACAGCCGGCCGGCGTACACCCCGTCAGGACCGATCCGCCCAGCACGCGCCGCCCGCTGATCCCCGTCCACGCGCCGAACTGTAGGGCTCAGGCCGCGTCGCCGCTCCCCGGCCGGCTCGGCGGCGGAGGGCTGCGTGAGGCGATCTTCGTCGCGCGCCGCGGGCGAATCGCACCAAAGCGCCTTCCGCACCACGTTTGACAATTATCCTGGATGACACCGGCGATTCGGGCGCCGATCCCCATGTAGTAGCCGGACGAAGGCAGGAACCTAAGGTGCGTATCGCAGTGGGTCGGACCGCCACTACGTTCGCCGGGCTGGTCCTGGCAGGCAGCCTGGTGGCGTGCGGGGGGTCCGGAGCAGCCGAGACAGCCGAGCCGACGAGGCCGGCCGCCACCGTCACGAGCACCCCCTCCGCGGACACGGCCAAGGTGGCCGCGGCGAACGCCGCGGTCACCAAGCCGCTCGCGGCGCTGCAGGCAGCCCAGCAGGCGCTGAACGCGAACTACCGCTGGGTGTCCGCGGCGGCCGGTAAAGAGGCGGCGAACGATCCGGCCCAGCAGCTTTTCTGGCGAAACTATCTGCGCTCCATATCGGGGGCGCGGGCATCGGCGAGTGGTGCGGTGCGCAGGGCGCGTGAGGGCGCACAGGCCAACCCCCGCGTTTGTTCTGCCGTGGCGGAGAACAAGGCCATCATTTCCCGCGCGCTGAGCACGGCCCGCATCGAGAATCAGAAATTGCAGGCTGCCACGGCGGGCGCACTGGCTCAGCTCGGGCAGGTCCCGCCGCGCCGCGCCGCGGTGGAAAAGGCGCTGGCCGCCCTGCTGGCCGCTCATGCCGCCAACCCCGAATCGACTGTGCCGATCGAGAGCGCCGCGACGCTGGCGCGGGCGCACTCCGTCGCGGAAGAGAAGCAGCTGCGCGCGACCATCGAGCGCAGCAAGGCCGCCGCCGCGGAGGACCTGCGGCAGGTCGAGCGCATCGCGAACAACGCCGCCGGCATCGGGCGCCCCTGCGGCTGAGCCCACTCGCCGCGGGCTCCACTTGTGGCCGGTGCCAGCCCGCGGCCTGCAGGGAGGGACCTGGGAACGCACGGCCAACGTGGCGACGGCCGGACGGTGGTCCGCACGGACCCACCCACGCCATCGTCTTCACGCTGTGCAGTCGTCTAGTCGCGTTGAGTCCATATTTGCCGTCGCAAACACTTATTGATCGGGCAATTGCAAGAGGCCGGGAGCGATTGGGCGTCAATGTGGACAAGGTCACAGTCCCCTAACCCCGGGGGAAGCAGGTCGGCCCGGCACGGCGAGTCGTTCCTGCGATATTGTCGCGGCAATGCTGCGGCCGCCTTCCGGGCGGATGCCGCCCGTCGCCATCGAAAGGGGCCCGTCCTCCGTGACCAGGGATGTCCGAGAGCAGACTGAAGCAGCAACGTCTGCTGGGCTTCCCTCTGGGGCTACGGAGGCCCTCCGCAGCGCCCCGACAAGTCGGTTCCGCCGAGCGAGCTCGTACGTCCTGCCGGAGGGCGTCCGCCCAGCACCCGCCTCGGCTGCCGACTCCCCAGACCTGTGGACTGGCGAGGGCCCGCCCGATCCGTACCGCGCGAGCCTGCGCTGGGAGGGCAACTACGTCCGGGTCGTAGCCGCTATCGATTTCTTCGCCATCCTGATCGCGACGATGATCGCTTTCTCGGTGCGAATCCTGGACGGCGGGCCGACGGTCAGCCCCGGCCGGTACTTCCTGCTCACCGTCGGCCTGGTCGCGGGCTGGATGTTCAGCATGGCGGTCAGCCGCGCGTACGAGGCACGCTTCCTCGGCATCGGCTCGGACGAGTTCAAGCGGGTGTTCAACGCCGGGGTGCGGCTGATGGTTGCGATCGCCACGGTCTCCTATGCCGCCCAGTCGGTCGTCGGCCGCCGTTACGTGCTGATCGCGCTCCCCCTCGCCATCGTCCTGGATCTGCTAGCCCGTTACGGGGCGCGGCGGATCCTGGCGCGGCTGCGGACGCGCGACCGCTGCCTGCACCGGGTGATCGTGGTCGGCACCAAGGAGAGCGCGAACGACCTGATTCGCACCACGGAGCGGGCGCCGTATGCGGGCATGCGGGTGGTCGGGGCCTGCCTCGACCGGCCGCAGCGGGCGTCGAACGTGCTTGCCGGCAACGTGCCGGTGTTGGGTGATCTGAACGCCATCCTGACCGCCGTCCGCACACTCAACGCCTCAACAGTGGCTGTCACCTCCTGCGCCGAGATGAACGGCCCGGCGCTGCGCCGGCTGTCCTGGGCGCTGGAGGGCACCGATGTCGACATCGTGGTCGCCCCGGCTCTGACCGATATCGCCGGGCCCCGTATCCACATCCGCCCGGTCGCCGGTCTGCCGCTGTTGCACATCGAGGAGCCGGAGCTGTCGGGTGGCCGCCGGCTCGTCAAGGCCATGTTCGACCGCACGGTCGGCCTGCTGGCGGTTCTTGCTCTGCTCCCAGCGCTCCTCTTCATCGGCATTGCCGTCCGGCTCACCTCCCCCGGCCCGGCCCTGTTCCGTCAGACCAGGATCGGCAGGGGCGGCAGGCCCTTCACCATCTACAAGTTCCGCTCGATGCACGTCGACGCTGAGACACGCCTGCAGGCGCTGCTCGAGTACAACGACCGCAGTGAAGGTGTTCTCTTCAAGATCCGGCGTGATCCCCGGGTAACGGGCATCGGCACGGTGCTGCGCCGGTACAGCCTCGACGAGCTGCCGCAGCTGCTGAACATCGTCAAGGGTGACATGTCGCTGGTCGGGCCCCGCCCGCCGCTGCCGTCCGAGGTCGAGCAGTACGAGATGGACGTGCACCGACGCCTGCTGGTGAAGCCGGGCCTCACCGGCCTGTGGCAGGTGAGCGGTCGGTCGGACCTGTCATGGGACGAGGCGGTCCGGCTCGACCTGCACTACGTCGAGAACTGGAGCCTGATTCTCGACTTCATGATTCTGTGGCGCACCGTGGCTGCGGTGGTCAAGGGTCGCGGCGCGTACTGAGACGGGCCCGCCGCAGGTCCCTCGAAGGCAGCAACTGCCGCAACTGCCGGTCGTGGATCGACTCGCCCTGACGGCCGCCTAACGTGCCCGTTGCGCGCGCCCGAACAACCCTTCCCGGCATGAACCTGTTCAGGGCGACTGAGCGGGTTCCCCGTTGGCGGAGACGACCCGTGTCGTACCGTCCAGGCGATACCCGTACCGCCCCAGCAGCGGAGCGGACAAGGCGCTCACGATGCGGGCGTCGCGGCGGGGCAGCTTCTCCTGCCACTCGGTGTCGACCCGTAACCGGATGTCGCCCTGCTTGAAGCGCATGGGATTTCCGGCCACGGTGTGGGACGGCGCCAACGAGACCGAGTCGCCGGAGATGAATCCGAGCGCTTGCGGACCCGCGTCCTGCTCCGCGAGACGCAGCACGCGGCTGAGCTCCTCACGGGGCGTACGAACCAGTCGCTCGTACTGAATGACCACCGAGGGGACACCAACGCGCTCCAGGCCCTGCAGCAGGGCGTTGTAGGCGGTCCAGTACAGCGCCGAGCGGGCCGGCGAGTACTGCGGCATCAGCACCGTGCCGTCAATGACCTCGGGCTTCTGGACCTCCTTGGTCCAGGAGTAGGCGACCCCGTGACTGCTGCGCACCATCAGCACGGCGCGGATATCGATCTCCGGCATTCCGTGGAGCAGGAACGCCAGCGACGGATGCTTGCTGGAGTCAATGAGGATCTTGGAGCCGCCGACCTCGCTGACCGCACGGTAAAGCTTGGCCAGCATCGCGGTGTAACGGTCCCGCCTGACGGCATAGCTCGGGCTGAGCCGGGAGGGCGCCAACATGCCCGGCACGTAGCGTGTCTTGTCGACGCTGTGCTGCAGCGCGACCATCTCGGCGCCGTCGACGTTCTCCCAGCCGTTGAACGCGCGCTGACCAACTTCCTTCCAGAAGTCACAATCGCCGAAGGCGGCGCCGCAACCGCATCGCTCTCCGGTCAGCCCGCGCGCCCACAGGTGGACGAGCTCGCCGGCCGAGAAGAAGGCGTCGTGCTGACCGAGCATGCGGTCGAGCAACGTCGATCCGCTCCGGCCTTGCCCACCGATGTACAGCACACGCACGGGGTTCCCCGGTGCGGGCGGCTCCGCCCAGGTCCGGCGCTGCGTTAGGTCCGTGCTCAGCGCTGCAGCACCTTGGCAGTGTCGTCACCGGGGGCGACGGGCTGCGTGGCGGTCCGCGGCTCATCGCCTGCGCTAGCCCGGTGTGCGACGGACTGCCGTGCACGGCGACTCAGCTTGACATCCGTGATGACGGATCCGATCTGCCGGGCCCCGACCTGCTCGAGCCGCTGCTGGGTCTCCAGCAGGTCCGGGCGGCGGGTAACGCCGCTTTCGACGACCACGGCCACACCATCGGCCAGCGAGGCGAGCAGCAGCGAGTCGGCAGCGCCGAGCACGGCCGGGGTCACCAGGACGATGTAGTCCGCCTGGCTCTGCAGCGCCTCCAGCACCGATCGAGTTCCTTCGAAGTTCACCAGGCCGCCGCCGGCGTCACGCCCGCCGGGCAGGACCAACAACCGGTCGACACGCGGGTGCGCCACCACGGCGTCCTGCAGTCGCGCACGGCCGTTCACCACGTCGAGCAGGCCCGGACCGCCCGGACGATTGACCAGGGCGCCGATGCTGGAGTCCCCCGCCATGGCGGAGACGAGCACGGTGCGGTGACCGGCCTGCGCCATCGCCACCGCCAGGTTGGAGCCCACGACCGCCGTGTCCCGGTCGCTGACCGGGCTGGTCAGCATGACACTGTTCAGGCCGTCGCGGCGCCCGGCGACCAGCAGTCGGGCCAGGAGCCGCCCGTAGCCGTCGCGGGCGCCGGAGGTCGGATCGAGCATCGCCAGCCGGCCGCGCACGTCACCACGGTCGGCCACGGAGGCCAGCACCGGGGAGAAGACGTTGCGGTCGAGGTCACTCTCGCTGCGGATGCGGTCGTCCAGCCGGTCACGCACGAAGGCGAGCAGGATGCCGAACACCAGGCCGATGAGCATGCCGGCCAGCAGAATCACCGGCAACGGCAGGCCGGACGAACCGGCGGGCTTGGTGGCGGGAGTGATGATGCGGCCCGGGTCGATCGTCCGGTTCTCGAGGCGCTGCAACTCGGTGCGGACGTCGGTCAGTTGGTTCTGGGTGTTCACGTAGGAGTTGCGGGCGGTGGTCTCCTCCGCCGTTCCGCGCACCAGGGTGGCCAGCGTTCCCGAGATCGTCGACAGCTGCGCGGTGAGGTTCTTGTCCTGCGCGAGCAGCCGCTCCCTCGCCTCCGCGGTCTCTGCGGTCGCCTGGTTGGTCCGGTACTGCAGGTAGGCCTGCGCGAACGCCTGGGCGCCCGCCTGGGCGCTGTCCCTGTCGTTGTCGGTGAAGGTGAAGTTCAGGATCTCCGACTTCGCCGGGGCCACGACGTTGACCTGGTTCAGCAGTGCCGAAGCAGGGCGGGTGGTGCCGAGCTGCTCGCGAGCCAGATCGGCGACGACCGTCGACGTGGCCAGCGAGACCTGGCTCTGGATGTTGATGCCGTCGCGGGGGGCCGAACCCTCCGAGGCGAAGGTCTGCTGCACGAACACGCGGGCGGTGGAGCTGTACGTCGTCCCGGCGCTTCGGCCGTAGGCGAAGGCGGCGAGCAGGCCGAGCAGCACGCACGCGGCGACCAGCCACTTGCGGCGTGCGAGGACCCTGAGGTACTCGGCAAAGTCGACGACGCCGTCTTCGGCTATATCAGTTCTCGACTCCGCGCGCACCGGCGGCACTCCCTACGTCTGTGATCAACAGGTTGATTCCGGGAGCGGTTGCTCCACCGGGATCCGATGACTTCAACGATAGTCGTCTCCGCCGGGCCTCACGGACGTTTGCCGCATTTCACCTGTTTGGACCCCCCATCGCACAGATTACCGTGCGTTTCCGCATGCGGCTGCATCGTCGGCGTGCAGGATGTTTCCGGTGACTCTTTGTAGCGGAGCGGACGCTCTAGGGGGTGGCCGTGGTGACGGCCATGCGTGCCACTGCGGTCACCGCGGGACCGATCTCGGGATACACCCGCCGGTCGTCCGTTCCACCACCGGCCGCACTGATCTCCAGCCGTCGCAGCATCGACTCGATCCCGAACAGGGCTGTCACAAGGCGGGCGCCGCCTTCGTCCAGGCCGAGTTGCCGGAGGGCGCCGCGCGCCCGGCCCTGGGCCAGGAACAGTGCTGGCCCCAGCGGTAACTGATCCCGGAAGAAGGCCACACCGCAGTGGAAGTGCAGCAGGTCGAACCCCACCGGCACGGCGGGCCCGGCGTACTCCCAGTCCCACACGTTCAAGGTGTCGCCCGCCGAAGAGAAGTTCCACGGGACCCAGTCGCCGTGCCACCCGCCGAGCCGGACGGGCGCCGCGCCCAGGCCGCCGAGCCGGTGCAGAGCTTCGGCCAGGTCCGCCGCCGGACCGGGACCCGCGGCGGATCCGACCAGCTCGGCGCGCTCGCGGACCGCCGCCCAGTACGGGCTGTCCGCCAGCGGGCCGCTCCAGGGATGGCCGGAGGAGGCGATCTCCTCGGTGACCTGCACCGGCGGCGGTTCCCGCCGTGAGGACACGGCGTCGGGCAGCAGCGGCAGGACGCTGGTGACCAGCACCTCCAGCCCGTTCCACACTGAGAAGTCCACGATTTCGGGGGCCCGGACCGTCGGCATCCGGGCAGTTGCGGATCGAGCCAGCGCCTCCCGCTCGGCAGCGAGCAGGGCCCGTGTCAAATCGTTGCGGGCGATCTTCGCGAAGCCCAGGGTCCGGCCCTGCAGTGAGAGCACCTGCAGCACCTGGCTCTGATGAGGGTCGCGGCGCCGGACGCTGCCGGTCAGCAGCACGGGCTGCTCATAGATCGCGGCCAGGTGGTCGGCGAGCAGAGGCGCCGGCAACCGACCGCCGGTCCGCAGCACGTCGAGACGGTCCCCGGCCAGACGAGGCAGCGCTCCGGACCGTAGGCCGGCGCGGGCGAGTGTGCGGGCCGCTTGCAACACCGGTGAGGTGCTGCGGTCGAACCGGGATCCGATCGCCGCGGCCGCGGCGCGCCGATCGTCGAGTGGCACCAGCAGGCGGGGACGGCTCACGTCCGGCAGGACGGCGTAGCTGGCGGCCCGCTGCGCCGGGCCGCTGGAGGCGCCGTCGCCCGGCCTTGCCATGCGGGCGCCGGGCGCCAGCTGCGACAGCAAGGTCAGCAGTTCCGGAGCTGCGGCCCCGCCACGGCCGGGCAAAACGCGGAAGGGCGCGGACCGGCGGACCAGGATCCGGCTGCCGGACGGCTCGACATTCGGCGCGCCGGTTCCGTCGCAGGCTGCAGGCGGCCCGGCGGTCACCATGAGATCGGCTGACCCAGCACCGTCGCGAGGCGCGCGGTGTGCGGAGCAAGCTCCTCACGCAGCTGCTGCACGGTGTCCGCGTCCCTGGCCGGCGGACTGGCGTTGTACTGCCGGAAGCCGCCTGGCGGGGTATACGGCGGGAGCCCCAGGAAGGACGTGAGCCCGGCGAAGGTCTCTGCCGGCCGCGCGAACAGATCCTCACTGCGCAGGACGTACACCTGCTCCCGCGGGAAGTAGGCGAGCCAGCGTTCCAGGTTGTCCGCGTACATGCTCTGCGCGCGGTAGGCCAGGTGCTCGTGGGCGAAGCTGTAGTAGTGCTCGTCCTGCGCCATGCGGGCGAGCTCCGGCGCCATCCGTTCTGGCTCCGCCGCCAGCGCATCGGCGAACGACAGCGTCTCGTTGCCCGCCTTCACCTCGTCGCGGTACTGGGAGTACGCCCGCTCCGCCGGATCCCGGAGCTGGGCAATGATCCTGGCATGCGGCACCACGCGGGCGGCCCGTTTCGGCGCGTACGGGTGGATGAAGTAGTTCGGGCTGGCCTCTCCGCTCAGCCTCCGCCGGCCGTCGGCACGTCCCGGTGTTCCGGTCACCGGGAAGAAAGACCGGTACCACGACAGCGGCTTGTCGAACTGCCGGTCGAAGTAGTGCGCGCCCTTGACGTGCAGCGCCTGCGGAAACAGCGGCGCGACGTCGGGGCAGGACAGCAGGTAGTTGTGCATGGACGTCGTGCCGCAGCGCTTGGCGCCGATGATGAGGTAGTCGGGCAGCCCGCGGAGAGGGCTGGTAGCGACTCCCACACTGCGCAAAGCCACCTTGCCGACGTCCTTGGCCCGCTCGGGCAGCACCCGCTTGGCGGCGCTGACCAGCGCCGAGTCGGTCGTTCCGGACGTGCTCATCGCGGCGCCGGGATCGGGTACAGCCCGTGCCCGGGCAGCAGGAGAAGCGGCCACAGACCGAAGTTCCGCGGTACGACGGCCCGTGGCTGGCGGGCCAGCCAGCAGAACGCGGCGATGCCGGCAAGCGAGAGCGCCACGAATTACCTAGCTGCCACGGGCGCAGGCCGGGCGGCGGAGGCGCCGGACACGACGGTCGGAACCGTCTCGGAATTGTGTCTCCGGCCGCGCCCCCGATCGCGCTGCTCGGACTGGTCCGCCAAGTCGCGGCTGATCAGTGCCACGGCGATCATGATCAGATGCAGCTGCATGGGGACCATGTTGTAGAACGGCATCTGCACCAGGCCGACCACGACGACCGCATGGGGCCACAGCCCGGCCAGGCTGGTTCTGCGGGATCTCGCCAGCACGAAGGCGAAGAAGCCGATGAACAGCGCCAGGCCTGGGAAACCGTGCGACACCATCAGCGTCCAGAGCTGCCCGTGGGTGCCCACCGACGGTCCGGACGGATTGCTCGCCGACGGCTGGGGAGCTCCGTAGCCGAGGAGGGGTGACTCGAGCGCCGCCGCGATCGCCGCGGTGTACAGGTTCTCGCGGCCCGTTGTGTTCGGCGGGCTGGTCAGCCGGTCGACGATCACCGTACTGAGTGGGCTGAAGACGACCACGGCGGCGGCGATGGCCAAGACCGCCAGCAGTCCGGCGAGCACCTTGGCGTGGCCGCGCAGCGCCACTCGTACCGCCACGTACAGCACCCCGACGATGATGCTGATCCACAGCCCGCGGTTGATCGACACGATGATCGGCACGAGCGACAAGAGAAGGGCCGCCGCCAGCAGCAACCTCGTGGTCTTGTGACGCAGGAAGAACAGCGCATAGACGGCGAACAGGCTGAGCAGGCCCACGTTGCTCCCCCACTCGTTCGTGAAGCCGAACGGGGCCCGCGGCCGCGGGACCTCATACCCGAGCAGGATGCTGTAGTCCGACAGGCCCGGGTGGATCAGCGAGCGGACGAAGGGCACGCTCGCCACCCCTCGCGGCAGCAGCATCTCGCCCAAGCTCACCCAGTTCGTTCCCGGCAGCAGCACGCCGGCCATGCCGAGCGAGACCACGGATCCCCAGAAAAACACCACCAGAAAGACGATTCGCGAGGTCGGCATTCGCTCGCGCGGCAAATTGAACACGTACAGCAGCAGCAACGTCGCGGTGAAGTAGAGCGAGCCCCGGTAGACGAAGGCGGCGATGCGGTCGGCGCTGTTCAAGCCGACAGAGGTGACCATCATCCAGAGCAGGAAGAGCAGCCAGATACCGAACCCCCGCGGCACCAGGACGCGTCGCTGCTTGGCCAGCCAGAAGAACGCGACGATGCCGACCAGGGGAAACACCAAGATCTGCAAGCCCAGCGCCCACCACAGCGGATATCCGAGGAAGAGCGCGTACAGGGGCCAGCCGGCCGGAAGCAGGGCCCGCGCTCCTGACGCGGTGTGGACCGGCGCCGGCAGTGGGGCCGGGACGGTCGCCAGGGGCGTGCTCGAGACAGTTGCCACTAGATCGCCTTACCCGCGAGGTTTGCCACGCGCATCGCCACTTTGGATGGGAGCACGCCGGTGCTGACAGCCAGCGAGATGTACGCCCGCTTCTCCCGAGGGTTCAGACGCATGGTACGCAACGCGTAGCTGCGTGCGCTGGACCGCTGGCCCAGTGCGGCGTGGGCGAACGCCAGCCGGCCGAACAGCCGGCTCAGCCCCACCGGCTCCTCGTAGAAGTCGGGGTGCTTGACCAGCATGTGGTTGATGGCGGCGATGATCGTCGCCCAGTCACCGGTGAACCACGAGCCGTCGTGCCAGTACACCCGAACCAGCGGGTCGCACACCGCCACGATCGGCCCCTGCCGGGTGGCTCTCAGCATCAAATCGTAGTCCTCGGCGTAGCTGCCGGGCAGCTCCTCGTCGACCAGGCCCACCTCGCCCATCAGGCTGGAGCGCCGGAACACGGCCGTCGACGGGTGGAGTTCCGCCACCCGGGACCGCAGCATGTCGCGGTGCGTGGTGACCTCCTGCGGAGGACGGCGCTCGGTCTGGGTGTCCCGGTATTGGATGTAGATCCCGGTGCAGCAGCCGACCGCCTCGCTGTGGCGGGTGAGCAGCTCGACCTGTGCCCGCAGCTTGCCGGGCAGCCAGACGTCGTCATCGTCGCAGAAGGCGACCAGCTCCCCCTCAGCGGCGGCGATTCCGCTGTTGCGCGTGCCCGCTGCGTTCGCCGCGCGCACGTTCGTCAGCACCTTCAGGCGACGGCCCGGACGGTACTCGCGATCGGTCAGCGTCGGCTCCTGGCGGTCGAAGACCACCAGCACCTCGATGTCACCGTCGTAGTCCTGCCCGATGGCGCTGTCCAGCGCCCGCTGCAGCAGCTGTGGCCGGTCCCGGGTCGGGATGATGACGGAGACGGACGGGGTCCAGGGGCTCATGACTGCTCACTCCGGCGCTTCGTGGGTTGGAGTCGGTACCCGTACGCGGCGAGAAGCGGCGCCGTGAGCACGGTGATGATCTTACGCTTGGTAGGCGCCAGCGAACGCTGCCAGACGTCGTCCACCCGCAGTGTCACGGTGCCCACCTGGAAGCGCATCGGGTTGCCGTCGACCGTGTGGTTCGGGCGCAGCGCCACCTCACCGCGCTCGAGCGGGGCCTGCAGCGCCGGCGCCATCGTCAGCCCGGCGTGCCGCGCGACCACGTTCAGGCGGTTCCACGGGTCGACGATCAGGTCCTCGTAGCGGACCCGGCGGTATGGCACCCGCATCAACGGCAACAGGTGAGCCATCACGTTGTAGACGAGATAGCGGACCGAGCCCGACACGACGCCGTACTTCAGCATCGAGTCCGCACGGCCGGTCGAGTCCGGACGTTCGACGCTCTTCTGCCAGGAGAAGATGACGCCGCGGCTGTCCCGGATCAGGTGCAGGGCACGGGGCCGCATACCTGCGCGGCGCAGGATCATGCCGTAGGTCGTGATCTTGGACGAGTCGACGATGACCCGCGCACCCGAGACGCTTCCGACCGCGTCGTACAGCGGTCGCAGCAGGTCGGCGTACTCGGCCAGGCGGAGGCGGTAGCTGCGGCTCAGCCAGGGTGCCAGCAGGAACAGCACGTACCAGGGGCGGTCGACCGTCCGCCGCAGCTCCCGGACGCGCTCGAGGTCGAGCTGGTCCCAGCCGCCGAACGCCTTGTCCCCCACCTGGCGCCAGAAGTCGCAGCCCGAGAACGCCTCTCCGCAGCCACAGCGCCGGTCCTCGACGACACCGCGCTCCCAGATGTCGCGCATCTCGCCGACGGACACGACGCCGTCCAGCTGGCCGATCATGCGGTCGAGCAGGGTAGAGCCGCTGCGTCCCCAGCCCGCGATGTACAGCACCTGCTGGTGGATCGGATCCCGCCTGCCGGTTGTCATTGCGCGGATTCTCCCTCGCGTGCGTCGGATCGCGCCTCCCCGCCGGGGCCGGGGACCCAGGGCACCGATCAGCTCTGCCGTACGGGCAACACCCTGGCTGCCGCCGGCCGGCGTGGTCACCGACAGCATGGCGGGGTCGGCCAGCGCAGCGTCGAGCAGTCGCTCCAGCTCCTCCGCCGTCTCGGCCAGCAGGATCACTCCGGCGGCCGCTGTCGCCCGGGCGAACACCACCTGGTGGTCATCCACGTGCTCGCCGAGCGCCCTGGTACGGGGAACGACGATCGGCAGGGTGCCGGCTGCCCGGCAGTCCATGATCGTCCCTGGTCCACCGTGGCTCACCACCACGGCGGCGTCAGCCATGTGCTGCTGCACACGCTCGTAAGGCAGCAGCTCCACCGACGAGGCGTGTTGCGGCGCTGCCGCGGTCCCGCGCTGCACCAGCACGGTCACGTCCGGGCGGCGCTGCGCCCACTGGTCGATCCACCCGATCAGGCGGTCGAACCGGTGGTGGTCGGTACCCACGACGACGAAAACGTCTGGGCGATCCGGCCGGTCGGCCGGCAGTTCGTTTGCCACGCTCAGAACACGCTCCCCACGACCTGGCCCCGCGGATAGAACCGTTGCTGCTCGGGCCACTGCAGAAGGAAGAGGTCGCTCAGCGGGTAGCAGAGCCGACCGGTCATCGTGGGCAGATCGATGCGGTCGTACACCTCCAGGTACACCGTGCGAATACCAAGGGCGCGCGCCGCCAGGAAGAAAGGAAAGGCGACCCCCGCACCCGTCGAGACGACGACGTCGGGACGGTATGAGCGCAGCAGCCGAATCGCCAGCCCGGCATTGCGCACGGCGTTCTTCACGTTGCGGGTCGTCGGGTGGTAGGCGTGCACGGTCTTCTCTCCGCGCAACAACGACTCGGAGTCAGCCCCCGGGAACGTGACCCACATGCGGTCCCGGCCCGACCAACACGGCTGCAGCTTGACCAGCTGCACGAGGTGCCCGCCGGACGAGCAGACGAACATCGTGCGGGCCGGCCAGTCGCCGTCACTCGGAGCGAGCGCCGACGGCCCCGGGGAGGAAACCTCCTCCGGAAGTGGCTTCGTCCGCTTCCCGGCCGACGATGTCACCTGCGTTCCCCCCGAAGTACTGGCGCCGGCGTCGCGGCTGGCCTGAGATGTCAGGCTACCCTCCGTGACCGTGTCGGCGCGTCAGAACGGCCAAATCGGGCGTGCATGGGAGCAACGGCGCGGCAGGGCGGACGGCGATGACGCAGCGCTTAGTTCTAGAACGCTAGGCAACGGGCACAGGGCCCGTCGGGTGAATTACTCGGGCAACCGGCCGCTGATTGCTCTCAGTCACGACCCGGCATGCGAGCCCGGTGGTAAATTCGTTGGCACAAGTCGTTCCGGCGGCAGGCGCGGTCCGCCGATACAGCGGCTGCGTCTGCTCGGCGGATGCACCCTGACCCTGTCCGCCCTCGCCCGCGACGGAGATCCGATGACTGCACCCCGCGCGGAGGCCGGCGATTCGTCGGCTGTGACTTCCGTGGGCCGCCCTGACACGCCCGTGGGAACTGTAGCCCTCGCGGTGATGGCCGCCGGAATGGGGAGCCGGCTGGGCAGCGCCTGGGGCGACCGCGCGAAGTGGATGCTCCCGGTGGACGGCCGGCCGATCGCCGACCATCACCGGGCAGCCGTCCAGGACTGCACAGCCATCGTCGACCGGGTCGTCGTCGTCACCGGCCACGCTGCCGACGGAATCCTTGCGTATCTCGCGGCTTCATCCTGGACCGTCCCGGTCACGGCGGTATACAACGACCGCTACGACGTGCGCAACAACTGGCTCAGCCTCGCCCTCGCGCTGGAGCACCTCGTCGCGGCCGGCTGGACGGGTCCCGTGGTGGTGGCCAACAGCGACTTCGTGGCCGGTGACGACCTCATGGTCCGGTTCCTCGCCGCCGCCGCCAAGGCTGACTACGACGCACTACTGGCCGTCGACGACGTTCGGCCGATCACCGATGAGGCGATGAAGGTCAGCGGGAGCCCCGCTCCTGACGGCGGGCTGCTGGTCGAGCGGGTGGGCAAGGTGGGCGTCCCGAGCCCGGCCGGAGAGTACGTGGGGCTGGCAGCACTGCGTGGCCCCGGTATATCCGCCATGCTCGAGCTGCTGAACGCCCACGAGGCGGACGTCGCCCGCCATGACCTCTGGTACGACTTGAGCTTCGCCGACCTGGCCGCCGCCGGCTACGACGTCCGCGGCTGGCTGACCGGCCCCTGCGCGTGGGTGGAGATCGACGACGCCCGCGACCTGACGGCCGCGCAGCTGCTGCACGAGAAGGCCGCGTCGTGACCGCCCCGGCCTCGCCGTCAGTCAGTGACCTGGTGGCCGCGAACCTCTCGCTCGCTCCGGGGCAGCCCCAGCCATTGATCGCCATCGGCTCCGGGACGATCGACCGGTTGGCCAGCTCGTTGGACGCGTCCGGCTGCGACGCGGGCTCGCCCTTCGTGATCACCGGCTCGGGGCCCTCGGCCGTGCACGGCCGGCGGGTGGCTCGCCTGCTGACCGCTCGGGGGATCCGGCCGAGTCTGGGCTCGGACTCCGGCGGCTCGGTGGAGTCGGCGGACCTGGTGGCCGAGCAGTTGCGGCGCAACGGTTCGACCCTGGTGCTCGGGGTCGGCGGGGGCCGGGTCCTCGACGTCGCCAAGTACGCGGCGTGGGCCGCGGGCGTCGACTACATCGCGGTGCCGACGTCCCTTGCGCATGACGGCATTTTCTCGCCCGTGGCCTCTCTCTCGCAGCGCGGTACGCGGACCAGCTTCGGCACGGCCACGCCCCGGGGACTGGTCCTCGACACCGAGCTCGTCGCCACTGCCCCCGCCGAGACGGTGCAGGCGGGTGTCGGCGACCTGCTCAGCAACATCACCGCTGTTCTGGACTGGCAACTGTCGGCCGCCCGCCGTGACGAGGAGTACCTGCCTGCTGTCGCCGCCATGGCCCTGGGCGCGGTCGACTGCTACGTGTCCAGCGCATGGGCGCCGTCGGGCGACCGTCTGCTCGGGCTGGCCGAAGGGCTGGTGCTGAGCGGGCTCGCGATGTCGTTGGCCGGCACCAGCCGACCCTGTTCCGGTGCCGAGCACCTGGTGAGCCACTCCCTGGACCGGCTGCTCGGCAGGAGCGCCCGGATGCACGGTCATCAGGTGGCCCTCGGCACCCTGGTGGCCCTCGCGGCCCACGGTGAGGACGCCGTTCAGATCCGTGAGCTGTACGCGGCGGCAGACGTGCCGCGCCGGCCCGCCGACCTGGGGCTGACCGAGGAACTGTTCCTGCAGGCGCTCGAGCTGGCGCCCTCGTGCCGGCCGGACCGGTACACCGTCCTGACGGAGATCTCCCAGGACCGGCCGGCGCTGGCCGAGCTGATGAGAGAGGCATTCGTCGGATGAGCGCGGCGACGTCACACCCGTCCGGCCCGGCGCCGAGGGTCTTCACGCGGGCAGATGTGCGGGCCGGCTACAAGCCGGTGGACGCATGGTGGACGGTGCTGGTCATCGACCCCATCAGTGAGCGGATTCTGCCGCGGCTGCTGCGGTACGACGCCATCACCCCGAACCGGCTCACTGTGCTCGCCGGCGTGCTCGGCACGCTGAGCGGTCTGTGCTTCCTCGCCGGGCTGCCGATCCTGGCCGGCATCCTGTTCGAGGTCCGATTCCTGGCCGACTGCCTGGACGGCAAGGTGGCCCGGCTCAAAGGCAACGGGTCCCCGCTGGGGGCGTTCCTCGACAAGATCGTCGACATCGTCGTCGGTACCTGGGCCTACGTGTGCGCTGGTTACTGGCTGACGACGCAGGACGTCCTCGCCGACCAGTTCGCCATGCTGGCGGCGGTGTCGGTCCTGGTGTGGAACTGGTCGAACAGTCACCTGCAGCCGGGTGGACCCGGCCCGGCGAAGAGCGCTGGCTCCGGCGGGGGGCTGTCCGCGTCCTTCCGCCGGCGGCGGCTGACGAGGCTGCCGGGCTCGGTCGAGGCAACGACCCTGGCGCTTTTCCTGGCGCCGTTGACCGGCTCGCCCCGGGTGATGGTCACGGCGATGTGGATCGTGATTCTGGGCTTCTACCTGCCGGCATTCCTGATGAATGCCGTCAAGGGCGCCCGGGCCGCACAGCGGCCTGCCGCCGCCGGGCCAGCTGCCGCCGGGCCTGCCGCAACGGGGGTCGCGGCGACCAAGGCGGCGGAGGCAACGAAACCCAGCGGTCCGGTGGCCGCCGGGCCGGTGGACCCGCCGACGGAGGTGCTGCCGGTGCAACCGCTGCCATTCACGGACGACGCTTCGGACGCTTCGACCGCGGAGTTCCCGTTGCACGAGGTGCCGCCCGCCGAGCCCGCCCCGGGGAAGCCGCCGCATGCGGCGGACCTGGCTCCGGACCAGTCGCATCACTCCGTGCCGTCGGAGAGTCCGCCCCGCGGGTGGAGCCAGGGCGATGTCCTGGGGGGCGGTGGGCCGGCCAGCCAGTAGCCCCCGCGCAGGCGCCGCGTGTCTTCCGCGGGCCCGCCGTCCGGCTGTGCAGCACCTGCCGGGACCGCTCTGGGCTGGCAGGAAGATCCATCGCGGTGAGAGCGGTAACGCCGCTGGGGAGCGGAACCGGGTGTCCGGCCCAGGCGTTTCAGACTGCGGAGCGCTCGCGGCATCAGGCTGGCGGCACCGCCTCGAGAACCGCAGCCCCAACGTCGACTCGTCATCTGCGCGAGTTCGCTTTTCTCGATCATCCAAGTAGTTGGAAGGACTCGGTACATGAACCCCGCCGGCCGGAGCTTTCGAGCGTCCGTTGCGCCGCTGCCTGCATCCTCCGATGGAGCTGCGCAGTGACGGTGCCGGCGGGCCAGCGGGTCAGGCCACGTACCTGGCCCCTGGTTCTGGTGACCGTAAGCTTGCTGCTCGGTGCCACGTTGTTCGTCGTCCAGAGCTTCACTCCGGGTGAGCCGGTCCTGCCGCCGGCGGACATGCAGACCGAGGGCGCGACACCGAGCCGCTCGGCGCAGCCGCTGGCGACGGTTCCCGCCGCCCCGGCCGGCAAGGTGCCCGTGCCGGCCAAGGGCGCCTACCTGGGTGCGTACGCGTTTCCCCAGGGTGGCCGGCGGGCGGCGATCGCGGAATTCGAGAAGAAGACCGGGCGAAAGCTCGCGATCGACCACGTGTACTACGGCTGGGCCGACGAGTTCCCCACCGACGATGACAAATGGACCGTCCAGCAGGGGCGCATTCCGTTCCTCAACTGGTCGTCCGCACTGGCCAAGCGTGAAGGGCAGCTGCAGTTCGCCGACATCGCGGCCGGCAAGCACGACGACGTGATCGACGCCCGGGCCGACGACGTCAAGGCCTTCGGCTCGCCGATCTTTCTGTCTTTCCAGCACGAGCCTGGCCGCATCATCGGCTCGGGCCCTGATCGCGCGGGAACCTCGGAGGACTACGTCGCGGCGTGGCGGCACATCGTGGAGCGCTTCGAGGCCCGGGGGGCAACGAACGTCAGCTGGGTGTGGATCCTCACGGCTGCCTCGTACAAGAACGGCACGGCCGGGGTGGAGGCCGCATACCCCGGCGATGACGTGATCGACTGGATCGGCGTGGACGGCTACAACGGCTACCTGTGCATCCAGGGCAGGAACTGGCGCACCTTCAAGACCGTGTTCAAAGACTTCTACGCCTGGGCCGAGCAGCGCGACAAGCCCCTCATGGTCGCCGAGTGGGGTGTCACGGAGGATCCGCAGCAGCCCGGCCGCAAGGGTGAGTGGTACAAGGAGACGGCGGAGGCGCTTTCGGATCTGCCTCGGTTCAAAGCTCTGGTGTACTTCAATTCCGCACCCGCGTGTGAAAACTGGATCGACACCAGCGAGTCGGCTCTGGCTGGATTCCA
Source organism: Actinomycetota bacterium (assembly GCA_030773415.1). Taxonomy (GTDB): domain Bacteria; phylum Actinomycetota; class Actinomycetes; order JALYNC01; family JALYNC01; genus JALYNC01. The sequence continues at coordinate 2,138 of JALYNC010000147.1, read as the reverse complement.
GGAACTGGCCAAGCACCCGAACCTGTCGGCCGTGCCGCAGAACGGCGCGCGGTAGCGCTCCGCGCGCGGCGCAGGGAGCCGTCGCCGGGCCTGCCGCAGTAGTTGGCCCGCACGGGTGATCGGAGGCGGTTGCTCTCACTTTCGCACGAGGCGGACCCTGATGGGTGGTTTCCCTCGGTAGACTGCTGGGAAGAGTCCGTCGCTTCCGCTTCGGACGATCCGATTCTCACAGAAGTAGGTGTTGCGTGGCTGATCACCTGATCGAGCCGCACGGCGGTGTCCTGGTCGACTTGCTCGCTGATGCTGACCGTTCCGCGGAGCTCAACAAGCTGTCCATCGACTGGCCGTCGTGGGACCTGACCGCACGCCAGCTGTGTGACCTCGAGCTGCTCATGTCCGGCGGATTCTCGCCGTTGCGCGGCTTCCTCACCGAGGCCGAGTACACAAGCGTTCGCGACAACATGCGCCTGCCGAGCGGCTTGCTCTGGCCCATTCCGGTCACGCTGGATGTCAGTGAGCAGTTCGCGGCGACGGTGCAGCCGGGCAGCAGCATCGCCCTGCGCGACGCCGAGGGAGTCATGCTGGCGATCCTGCACGTGGATGACCTCTACCGGCCCGACCTGGCGGACGAGGCCCAGAAGGTCTTCGGAACTACCGACACCGCGCACCCCGGCGTCGCACACCTGCTGCAGCGGACCAACCCGGTGTACATCGGCGGGCGCGTCGAGGGTGTCCAGATGCCGCTGCATTACGACTACAAGTCGCTGCGCCACACCCCCGCCGAGCTGCGGGCCGAGTTCTCGAAGGCCGGCTGGCGCAAGGTCGTCGTCTTCCAGACCCGCAACCCGCTGCACCGCGCGCACTACGAGCTGACGCTGCGGGCGGCCAAGGAGGCAGGCGCTAACCTGCTGGTACACCCGGTGGTAGGCCTCACCAAGCCCGGTGACGTCGACCACTACACCCGCGTCCGCTGCTACGAGGCGCTCATGCCCTCGTACCCGCACGGCACCGCGATGCTGTCGCTGCTTCCGCTGGCCATGCGCATGGGCGGGCCGCGTGAGGCGCTGTGGCACGCGATCATCCGCAAGAACCACGGCGGCACGCACTTCATCGTCGGCCGCGACCACGCCGGTCCCGGCAAGGACAGCAACGGCAACGACTTCTACGGCCCGTACGACGCGCAGGAGCTGCTGCGCGAGCACGAGGCCGAGCTGGGCGTGGCCATGGTCCCGTTCCAGATGATGGTGTACGTCGAGGACCGCGACGAGTACATGCCGATCGACCAGGTGCCCGAAGGTGCCCGGACGCTGAACATCTCCGGCACGGAGCAGCGCCGCCGCCTCAGCGAGGGCAAGGACCTGCCGGAGTGGTTCACGCCGCCGCTCGTCGCGAAGGAACTGCGTAAGTCCTACCCGCCCCGGGCGAAGCAGGGCTTCACGGTCTTCTTCACCGGCCTGTCCGGATCGGGCAAGTCGACCATCGCCAACATCCTGCTGGTGAAGCTGCTGGAGATGGGTGGCCGACCGGTCACGCTGCTCGACGGCGACATGGTGCGCAAGCACCTCAGCTCCGAGCTCGGTTTCTCCAAGGAGCACCGCGACATCAACATCCGGCGCATCGGCTACGTCGCCAGCGAGATCACCAAGAACGGTGGAATCGCGATCTGCGCCCCGATCGCACCGTACGACGCCACTCGCAAGGACGTTCGCGCGATGGTGGCGCCGGGCGGGGGCTTCGTCTTGGTGCACGTGGCCACGCCGATCGAGACCTGCGAGCAGCGTGACCGCAAGGGCCTCTACGCGAAGGCTCGACAGGGCATCCTCAAGGAGTTCACCGGCATCAGCGACCCGTACGAGCTGCCCGAGGATGCAGAGGTGTCCATCGACACATCGGCGCTCACGGCTGAAGAAGCAGCCCAGGAGCTCATCCTCCACCTCGAGCGCGAGGGCTACATCGGCGGAGCCGACCTGCAGTAGGGATCACGCAGCACAGTGAAAGGCCCGGACGATGTGCTTGGGTTCTAGGGGTCGTCGCAACACCTGAGTATCAGGGGTTGCAGTGGTCAAGAAGAAGCGTGATGAGCCCAGTGGCCGTGTCCCTCAGGGGGCGCGGCCACTGGTGTTGGAGCGTCGAAGGTT
>JALYNC010000146.1 GCA_030773415.1 Actinomycetota bacterium | reverse complement strand
AACCGGCGCCCGTCCAGTACCGGTACGACGTCGCTGACGCCCATCTGGACCGCGATCTCGACGTCGTCCCCGAAACCGTGCCGCCGCAGTTCGTCCCCAGAACCACAGGCGCGGACGGCGGCGGCCACATCGGCCGTTCCGGAGTGCAGAGCCCGGAGCGCCGCGGCCTCGGGCGACGAGCTCACGCAGCCGAGGTCGGCCAGCGCGGCGATGACTGCGCCGGCGCCCAGGGCGTCCTCGAGCGCGGGACGCAGCGTGCCGTCCGGCCAGCGCTCGCCGGCGGGCACGACGGCGACCGGCGTCGCCTCGGTGCCGTATCCGGACGCCACCAGCCACCTCGCGACCGCGGGCGCGTTGCGCAGACAGGCGGCGACCACTGCGCCGGACGCCGCTGCGGCGATGGCCGAGCCGTTCGGCGACGGCAGCACCAGGCGTTCGGGCGCGGGCGCGCGCAGCAGGGCTGCGGGGGACAGGGACCACGGGTGCTCTGCGGTGACCTCGCGCCGGCCCACAGCCAGCGCGGCTTCCTCGGCGGCGGCCAGATCCGCGGCTCGGGAGTCCCGCCACGCCGCCGGATAGACGACTGTGCCTCGTTCGACGGCGACGCTCACCGACGTCGTGAACGACAACACGTCCACCACCACGACGGCTCCACCGGCTGAAGCCACGCGGGCGGCGCCGACCGGTCCCCACTCGCACCGGACCGCGTAGCCAGCCTGCGCCCACAGCTGATCGTCCACGGAAAAACGATATGCGGGCGGTCGTGCCCGCAGGAAACAATCGCAGTCAACAGCGGTTGAAACCGAAAATAGCTGCCATCTCGCAGGAGAACACGTGACCGTCACCTCCGGCCGGCCGCAGCGGTCGGCCGTGGGGCTGCGGTCCGAGCGTGGCCCGGTGCTGGGCGCGGTGATGCTCAGCGTCTCGCTGGTGGCCCTTGACACCACCATTCTGGCTACGGCGGTTCCGAGCATCGTCCGGGACCTGGGCGGCTTCAGTCAGTTCCCCTGGCTGTTCTCCATCTACCTGTTGACCCAGGCGGTCACCGTCCCGCTGTACGGCAAGTTCGCCGACGTCGTGGGCCGTAAGCCGATCATGATGGTCGGCATCGGGATCTTCCTGCTCGGCTCGGTCCTGTGCGGCATCGCCTGGTCCATGCCGGTGCTCATCGCCGCGCGCGCCATCCAGGGAATCGGCGCCGGAGCCATTCAGCCGATCAGCATGACCATGATCGGCGACATGTACACCGTGGAGGAGCGTGCCCGGGTGCAGGGCTACGTCGCCAGCGTGTGGGCGATGGCCGCGGTGCTGGGGCCGAGTCTGGGCGGGCTGTTCAGCGAGTACCTGTCCTGGCGCTGGATCTTTTTCGTCAACGTGCCGCTCGGACTGCTGGCTGCGGTTGTGCTGAAGCGCCAGTTTCCTGAGCAGGTGGATCGCCGTCGGCATTCGATCGACTACCTCGGCGCCGCGCTGCTCACCGTGTCGTGCTCGCTGATCATCCTGGGGCTGCTCGAGGGCGGGGTCGCCTGGGGCTGGACCTCTCCGACCAGCGTCGCCATCTTCGTGGTGGGCTTCGGCCTGCTGGCGCTGTTCCTGCGGGTCGAGCAGCGGGCGGCCGAGCCGGTGTTGCCGCTGTGGGTGTTCCGCCACCGCGTTCTGGTCGGCGGCAATCTGACGGCCGTCGCCGTTGGGGTGCTGCTGATCGGCCTCAGCTCTTACATCCCGACGTACGCGCAAGGTGTGCTGCGCACCGGGCCGATCGAGGCCGGCTTCGCCCTCGCCACGCTGACCATCGGCTGGCCCATCGCGGCCACGCTGTCCGGCCGCTTCTACACCCGCATCGGCTTCCGCGACACCGCGCTGATCGGCGTGGTGTTCGTCGTTGCCGGCTCCGCGATGACGGCGCTGCTCGGGCCGGACGAGCCGCTGTGGCGCATTGCGGCGGCGATGTTCGTCACGGGCATCGGGCTCGGCCTGTGCACCAGCCCGACGCTGGTGGCCGTGCAGTCCGCCGTGGAGTGGGACCGGCGGGGCGTCGTCACGGGCACCAACATGTTCGCCCGCTCCATCGGCAGCGCCCTCGGTGCTGCTGCGCTCGGCGGGCTGGCGAACGCCACGCTGACTGATCGCTTCGCCGCCGCCCCCGCCGTTATCGCGGGCGAACTGCCGCGCAGCGCGGACGCGGCGAGCACATCGTTTTCGGACGACGCGGGCCAGGTCACCGAGTACGTGGGAAGCGCGCTGTTCGACGCCTCATCGCATGTGTTCCTCGCGCTGCTGGTGACTGCGGTGCTGATGCTGGGCGCGGTGCTGCTCGTGCCGCGCAGGACCAAGCCGCTGCGGTTCTGACCGCGGCTACGGTGAATCGCACACCAGCCGGACGCCGAGGAGCACGACCCCGTCCGGCGATGTCGCTCAGGACCGGCGCTGCGGACGTCGTCGTCTCGCCGCCCTGAGCTGTCCGCTGCCGAGCTGAGGCGGCAGGGCGGGCGGGCGGTCCTTCTCCGGATCCGGGCGGCCCCCCGCGCCGCCCGGACCCGGAGAGCTCCCCGGAGGCCGACCTCGCCACCATCAACCGCCGGGCTACGACCGGCGGCGCATCCGCTCACGAGCCAGCGGCGTCATGCTGGCCGACTGGGGGGCTGCCGGCGAGTGGCGGCTGCCGCGCCGGCCGCCACGAGCGGCACCAGCACCAGCAGGGCCGTCAGCATCAGCCACGGAATGTCCACGATGTAGCCGGTGCCGAGCTGGCCCGCGGCCAC
>JALYNC010000145.1 GCA_030773415.1 Actinomycetota bacterium | reverse complement strand
GTGAAGCTGAAGCGACGACCACCCTTGACGACCTTGGCCACACGGTTGATCGCGACGACCCGCTCGATGTACGCCGTCTTCTCGGCCGCGGCGCCTCGGCCCTCGCGGCGGTCCCGCCGCTCGTTGCCGCCGGCGGTACCGCCGCGGCGCTGGGCTCCTGGCATCAGACCAACCTTCCTTCGACTACGGGCGCAGCTGTCTGCGATGCGGTGCGGACTTCTATGCGGGTCATCAGAATTCGAGACCGCCCTTGCGGGCGGCCTCCGCCAGCGCGGCGATGCGGCCGGTGTAGCGGTTGCCACCCCGGTCGAACACGACGGCGCTGATCCCCGCCGCCCGGGCACGCTCGGCCAGCAGGCTGCCCACCTGGGTGGCGCGGGCCTTCTTGTCGCCCTCGGCGGAGCGCACGGTGGCGTCCATCGAGGAGGCGGAAGCCAGCGTGCGGCCGGCCACGTCGTCGACGACCTGCGCCACCACGTGACGCGCTGACCGGGTGACGACCAGGCGCGGACGTGCCGGCGTACCCGCCACCTTCTTGCGGACACGGAAATGGCGGCGTGCGCGGGAGACGCGCCGCGCTGCAGCGTTGTTGGAACCGACCGACACGGCTACTTCCCTGCCTTTCCGACCTTGCGGCGAACGGCCTCGCCCTGGTACCGCACACCCTTGCCCTTGTACGGGTCGGGCTTGCGCAGTTTGCGCAGCTTCGCCGAGACCTCGCCGACCAGCTGCTTGTCGATGCCGCTCACCACCAGACGGGTGGGCGTCTGGACCTCGAACGTGATTCCTTCGGGTGGGTCGATGATCACGGGATGGCTGAAGCCGAGGGCGAACTCGAGCGACGAACCACGGGGCTGCACCCGGTATCCGACGCCGACGATCTCCAGCGTCTTGCTGTAACCCTCGGTGACACCGGTCACCATGTTGGCGACCAGGGTGCGCGACAGCCCGTGCAGGGCACGGTTGCGTCCCTCGTCGTTCGGCCGCGACACCTGCAGCGCGCCGTCGTTCTGCTGCACGGTGATCGGCGTCGCAACGGTGTGCGACAGCGTCCCCTTGGGTCCCTTGACGGTCACCGTCTGGTCTGCGATGGCTACCTCGACCCCGCTGGGAACGGGAATCGGAAGCCGTCCGATACGCGACATGGCTCCGCCCTACCAGACGTAGGCGAGGACTTCCCCACCTACGCCCTTCTTGTTGGCCTGCTTGTCGGTGAGCAAGCCCGACGACGTAGAGATGATCGCCACGCCGAGGCCGCCGAGCACCTTGGGCAGTCCCGTGGACTTGGCGTACACCCGCAGGCCGGGCTTGGAGATGCGCCGGACACCGGCGATCGTCCGCTCCCGGTTCGGACCGTACTTGAGCTCGACGAGCAGCGTCTTGCCGACCGCACCCTCTTCAGGCTCGGCGACGCTCCAGCCGGCGATGTAGCCCTCTTGCTGGAGGATCTCGGCGATGTGCGTCTTGATCTTGCTGTACGGCATAGGCACGCTGTCGTGGTACGCGTGGTTGCCGTTGCGCAGGCGCGTCAGCATGTCCGCGATCGGGTCTGTCATGGTCATGAGGCCAACCGGCCTTTCCCGCCACGGTTCCTGGTCGAGCCAGGCCTGCGGCGAAGGAGAGTGAGAGGTGTTACCACGAGCTCTTCGTCACACCGGGCAGTTCGCCGGCGTGGGCCATCTGCCGGACGCAGATACGGCACAGGCCGAAGTTGCGGAACACCGCACGGGGCCGCCCGCACCGCTGGCAACGGGTGTAGCCGCGGACGGCGAACTTCGGCTTCTTGTTCGCCTTGTTGATCAGCGCCTTCTTGGCCATGGTCAGGACTCCTTGAACGGGAAGCCGAGCTGGCGAAGCAGCGCGCGACCCTCTTCATCGTTACGGGCGCTCGTGACGAGCGTGATGTCCATGCCCCGGACGCGGTCGATGCGGTCCGGGTCGATCTCGTAAAACATCGACTGCTCGTTGAGACCGAAGGTGTAGTTGCCGTTGCCGTCGAACTGGGCCGGGGACAGTCCCCGGAAGTCGCGGATACGGGGAAGCGCCACGCTCAGCAGCCGGTCCAGGAACTCCCACATCCGGTCGCCGCGCAGCGTCACCTTCGCGCCGATGGGCATGCCCTCGCGCAGCTTGAACTGTGCGATGGACTTGGTGGCCCGCCGGACGGTCGGCTTCTGCCCCGTGATCGCCGTGAGGTCGCGGACCGCGCCGTCGATGAGCTTGGCGTCGCGCGCCGCCTCACCAACACCCATGTTCACAACAATCTTGACGGGAGCCGGCACCTGCATGACGTTCGCCAAGCCGAACTGGGTGCGCAGGTTACCGACGATCTCCTCGCGGTAGCGAGCCTTGAGCCGCGGCAGAGCGCGCGCCGTCTCGTCGAGAGTCGCAGTCATCGTGGTTCGTCTCCAGCTCTTCAGATGTCCGACGCGCAGCGGCGGCAGACGCGCACCCCGCGGTTGTTCTCGTCACGGCGGTGACCGATCCGGGCGGGCTTGTTGCAGTTGGGGCAGACCACCATCACGTTGCTGATGTGGATCGGCGCCTCCTGCGTCACGATGCCGCCCGACTGCGCTCCCCGCTGGGTCGTCGCCACCTTGGTGTGCTTGCGGATGGCGTTGACGCCCTCGACGAGCACCCGGGACGCCCCCGGCAGAGCAGTGATCACCTTGCCGGTCTTGCCGCGGTCCTTGCCGGCGATGACCTGCACGGTGTCGCCCTTGCGGACGTCGATACGGGTCTTGGCGGTGATGTTCTGAGTCTGCGCCATGAGTTACAGCACCTCCGGTGCGAGCGAGATGATCCGCATGAACCGCTTGTCCCGCAGCTCGCGCCCGACCGGGCCGAAGATGCGGGTGCCCCGGGGGTCGCCACCCTCGCGGATCAGGACGGCGGCGTTCTCGTCGAAGCGAATGTACGACCCGTCGGGACGCCGGCGCTCCTTCACGGTGCGCACGACGACAGCCTTGACGACGTCGCCCTTCTTGACCCCGGCGCCGGGCAGCGCGTCCTTGACGGTTCCGACGATCACATCACCGATGCCGGCGTAGCGCCGCCCCGAGCCACCGAGGACCCGGATGCACAGCAACTCCTTGGCACCGGTGTTGTCGGCGACGCGCAGTCGCGACTCCTGCTGGATCACTGCAAACCCCTGCGTTTCGAGACTGCGCGTTGCGGCGCAGTCGTGTGCGGTCTTTCGTGCGCCCCGGTCGGTGACCGGAGCGGTGGTGCGGCTGCCGGCGGGCCGGCGGGCGCGCCGGTGGCCGGCGCGGAACAGCGAGCCCTACTTGGCCTTCTCCAGGACCTCGACCACGCGCCAGCGCTTCGTCGCCGACAGCGGACGCGTCTCCATGAGCAGCACCCGGTCACCGATGCCGCACGTGTTGGCCTCGTCGTGCGCCTTGAGCTTGTTGGTGCGGCGGATGGTCTTGCCGTACAGCGGGTGCTGCACGCGGTCCTCGACGGCGACGACAACGGTCTTGTCCATCTTGTCGCTCACCACCAGCCCCTCGCGGGTCTTGCGGAAGGCGCGGGCGGTGTCCTCGACCGACGTTGCTGCTGAATTCTCGCTCACTGCTCACTACCTCTGGGAACGACGATGCCGAGCTCACGCTGGCGCATGACGGTGTAGATCCGGGCGATGTCCCGGCGGACCACCTGCAGCCGGCGGTTGTTGTCTAGCTGGCCGGTGGCCGACTGGAACCGGAGGTTGAACAACTCCTCCTTGGACTCGCGCAGCCGCGTGACGAGCTCGTCGTCCTCGAGAGCGCGCAGGTCGGTAGACGGATTGCTGGTCGCGGCCATCACGCCTCACCCACCTCTCGCCGGACAAACCGGCACTTCATCGGAAGCTTGTGCATGGCCCGGCGAAGGGCCTCCTGCGCGATCGGCTCGGGCACACCGGCCAACTCGAACATGACCCTGCCCGGCTTGACGTTCGCCACCCACCATTCGGGCGACCCCTTACCGGAACCCATGCGGGTCTCGGCCGGCTTCTTGGTAAGCGGCCGGTCCGGATAGATGTTGATCCAGACCTTGCCGCCACGCTTGATGTGCCGGGTCATCGCGATACGCGCCGACTCGATCTGCCGGTTGGTGACGTAGGCGGGCTCCAGCGCCTGGATGCCGTACTCGCCGAACGTCACGCGGGTGCCACCCTTGGCGGCACCCGAGCGGTCCGGGTGGTGCTGCTTGCGGTGTTTGACCCGCCGTGGAATCAGCATTGTCAGGACTCCTTTTGGGCGTTGGCCAGATCCTGGGCGATCGCGGCGCCGGCCTGTGCCGCCCCGGTCTCGGCCTCGACCGGCGGGAAGCCGGCCTGCGTCTGGGACTCGGCCGCAGCCGGCTCGACGGTGCCCTTGCCTGCGGTGACCGGCGCCGCCGGCGCCCCGTCGCGTCCGCCACCGCGGCGCGGGCCGCGGGCCGGACGTGCCC
>JALYNC010000144.1 GCA_030773415.1 Actinomycetota bacterium | reverse complement strand
CTGGGTCCAGGATGGTGGGCGTGACCCAACCGGTGCTGCCGCTGCTGCCCGCCCGGGCTCGGTCGGTCGGCCCGTCGGCGGGCTTGCTGGAGGGTCCGGACGGCGGTGTGGTGTTCGTGTTCGGCCTGGCGACGTTCCAGTTTTCGGCCGGGGACGAGGCCGGCCGGCGGCTGGCGGCGGTGCAGCTGGTGACCACCAAGATCGCGTCGGCGACGGACGTCGCCGCGGCGTTCGGGGTCAGTCAGGCCACGTTGTGGCGGTGGGTCGGGGCGTTCGCCGACGGCGGGGTGGGCGCGTTGGTGCGGGACCGACCCGGTCCGCGTCGGGCGAGCAAGCTCACCCCGCAGCTGACGGCGCAGATCGTCGCGCTGAACGCGGCGGGCCTGTCGCTGCTGAAGATCGCCGCCCGGACCGGGGTGTCCACCGCCACGGTGCGGGTCGCGCTGGGTCGGGTCACGCCGCGCACCGCCCGGCCGGTCGAGTCGCTGGCCGAGTCGGCGCCCGAGCCGGCATCGGCGGTCGCTGACGAGGACGTCGAGCCGGTTGTCGACGCTGGTCAGGACAACGATCGAGACGACGACGGCCGGGACGACGGCCGGGACGACGAGAGCGACGACAAGGGGGACGACGACGCCGGTCGCGTCCGACAGCAGACGGCTGCTGCTGCTGAGCTGGCGGTGCTGCCCTCGCCGGTGCCGCGGACGGCGGAGCGGGCGGCGGCCCGGGCCGGGGAGCTGGTCGAGGCGCCGGTGGTGCTGACCCAGGGGGCGCATCTGCCGCTGGCCGGGGTGTTGCTGGCGTTGCCGGCGCTGGCGATGACCGGGCTGCTTGTCGTCGCCGAGCAGGTCTTCCCGCCGATGCGGAAAGGGTTCTACGGGCTGCGCGCGACGCTGCTGACCGGGGTGTTTCTGGCGTTGCTGCGCGAGCCCCGCGCCGAGGGCGCGACCCGGATCCGCCCGGCGGATCTGGGTCGGCTGCTCGGGCTGGACCGGGCGCCGGAGGTCAAGACGCTGCGCCGCAAGCTGGCCGAGCTCGCCGGGCACGGCCGCGGGGCGCAGCTGCAGGCCGCGCTCGGCGTGCATCACGCCACCACCCGGCCCGACGCGGTCGGCTTTCTCTATCTCGACGGGCACGTACGGGTCTACTCCGGCACCCGCCAGCTGCCCAAGACGCACATCGCCCGGATGCGGATCGCCGGCCCGGCGACGGAGGAGACCTGGGTCGGCGACGCCGACGGCGACCCGGTCATGGTGCTGACCGCCGCGCCGTCGCAGAGCCTGGCCGCCGAGCTGCGCCGCACCTTGCCCGACCTGCGCACGCTGGTCGGGCCGGACCGGCGGTGCACCGTCGTGTTCGACCGCGGCGGCTACTCCCCGGCCGTGTTCACCGAGATCGTCACCGCCGGCTTCGACCTGCTCACCTACTACAAAGGCGCCTGGACCCGCTCGGCTGACAGCACGTTCACCACCACCGAGTTCGTCGCTCCGGACGGCAGCACGCACACCTACAGCCTGGCCGAACGCTCGATCGAGCTGGCCGTCCCCGCTGTTCCGGCGGCCGGCGGCATCCCGGCCCGGGCGGCGTCGACGATCACCCTGCGGCTGGTCGTGCGGCGCACCGACGACGGCCACCAGACCCCGATCCTGACCTCCCGCACCGACCTGACCGCCGCCGAGATCGCCTACCGCATGAGCGCCCGATGGCGGCAGGAGAACTACTTCAAGTACGCCCGGACGCACTTCGCCCTCGACGCGCTCGACAGCTACGCCGACGGTCCCGACGATCCGAGCCGGCAGGTCCCGAACCCGGCCAAGGCCCGCGCCCTGGCCCAGGTGTCCGCCGCCCGCGGCCAGGTCACTGCCGCGCACACCCTGGTGTCGGAGGCGATCGACGCCGCCACCGTCCGCGCCCGCCAGCCCGGCAGCGGCGGGACAGCGACCGTCGACCCGGCCGCCGAGCAGGCGCTGACCACCGCCCAGACCGCCCTGACCGCGGCGCAAGCAGCCTCCCGCAGCACCGTCAGCCACCTGCCCCTCGGGCAGGTCCGGCCCGGCAGCCGACAGCTCGAGACCGAACGCAAACTGCTCACCCACGCCATCCGGATGAGCGCCTACAACAGCG
>JALYNC010000143.1 GCA_030773415.1 Actinomycetota bacterium | reverse complement strand
GCATCGAGCTGCAACGGTGGGCCGCCGCCCAGCGCCGCCGTGCCGAGGAGGTGGCGCGGGCGCGGATCGTGGCCACCGCCGCCGACACGGGGCTGGAGCGCATCGCCGTGTCGCTGGCGGCCGCGGACGCCGAGCGGATCACCGCCGAGCGGAACCGGGCGGAGTGCGACGCCGCCATGAGCGTGGTTCGCGAGCGGCTGCGCGCCGCGGAGACGGAGCTGTACGCGCTCACCGACGAGGTGCACCGCGACGAGGTGGCCCGCACCGAGCAGCGGCTGCGCATCGCCGCCCTGGAGGCGCGCGCCACCGACGAGCTCGGAGTGGAGCCCGAAGCCCTGATCGCCGAGTACGGGCCCGACGTGCCGATTGCCCCCGCCGCGGCGGACGGCGGGAATGGCCGGAATGGCGCTGCGGGTGAAGCTTCGTCGTCGCCTTTCGTGCGGGAGGAGCAGCTGCGCCGCGCCGCGGCGGCCGAGCGATCATTGGCGCGGCTGGGCCGGTTCAACCCGCTCGCTCTGGAGGAGTTCGCGGCCATGGAGGAGCGGCACAATTTCCTCGCCACCCAGCTGGAGGATCTCAAGGCGACCCGCCGGGACCTGCTGGCCGTGGTCGCCGAGGTCGACGAACGGGTGCAGCAGGTGTTCGCTGCCGCGTTCGAGGACGTGGCCCGCGAATTCGAGACGGTGTTCCCGGTGCTGTTCCCGGGCGGAACCGGTCGGCTGGTGCTCACCGACCCCACGGACCTGCTCACCACCGGCATCGAGGTGGAGGCCCGGCCGCCGGGCAAGAAGGTGCAGCGGCTGTCGCTGCTGTCCGGCGGGGAACGTTCCCTGACGGCCATCGCCCTGCTCGTGTCCATCTTCCGCGCCCGGCCGTCCCCGTTCTACGTTCTGGACGAGGTGGAGGCCGCGCTCGATGACCGGAACCTGTCCCGGCTGGTGCAGCTGCTGACGGGCCTGCGCTCGACCAGTCAGCTGCTGATCATCACGCACCAGAAGCAGACGATGGAGGCCGCCGACGCCCTGTACGGCGTGGGCATGCAGGGCAACGGCATCACCACGGTCATCTCCCAGCGCCTGCGCCGGGATTCGGAGCCCGTCGCGGTCTGACCGTCGTCGTCCGGCGAGCGTCTGCCAGGATCACCTCGTGGAATTTATCGTTCTGGCTGTTCTCATCGCGATCGTCTTCATCGGCACGTTGATCGGGCTGCTGGCCGGTCGCGGCGCCTCGTCGCTTCCCGACACGGACGGGCGCGACATCCCGCGCAGCGCCGGCGGCAGCACGCTGCTCGCCGACGACGAGGCACGGCCCGACGCCGCGCCCGACGCCTCGCCCGACGCCTCGGAAGACCTCAGCAGGGCCGGCCCGGCGACGTCGACCGACCTGCTCGACGCTCCGCCGGCAACCCCGGGCGCCGTCCGGCTCGACGACGTCACGCTGGAGCGCCCCGAGCCCGTGGCCGGCCGCATGGTGCGGCTGCGGGGGCGGCTGTCGCGGTCGCAGAGCACCCTCGGGCGCGGGCTGCTGGCGCTGCTATCCCGGGACGTGCTCGATGAGGACGTCTGGGAAGAGGTCGAGGACACCCTGCTCACCGCCGACGTCGGGGTGGGGGCCACCACCGAGATCGTGCAGCGGCTTCGTAACGCCGTCCGGGTGCTCGGCACCCGCAGCCCCGACGAGCTGCGCAACCTGCTGCGCCAGGAGCTGCTCGCCGCCATCGGGGACGCCGACCGGTCGCTGCGCACGCTGCCGCACGACGAACGGCCGGCGGTCGTGCTGGTGGTGGGCGTCAACGGCACCGGCAAGACCACGACCTGCGGAAAACTGGCCCGGGTGCTGATCGCCGACGGGCGCAGCGTGGTGCTCGGCGCTGCCGACACGTTCCGAGCTGCCGCGGCCGACCAGCTCCAGACCTGGGGCGAGCGGGTGGGCGCCAGCACGGTGCGCGGAGCCGAGGGCGCTGATCCGGCGAGCGTCGCCTTCGACGCCGTGCGCAAGGGCACCGAGGACCGCGTCGACACCGTCCTGATCGACACCGCCGGCCGGCTGCACACCAAGACCGGCCTCATGGACGAGCTGACCAAGCTCAAGCGGGTCGTGGAGAAGCGGGGACCGGTGGACGAGGTGCTGCTGGTGCTGGACGCCACGACCGGCCAGAACGGCATGGTGCAGGCCCGGATGTTCGGCTCTGCCGTGGACGTGACGGGAATCGTGCTGACCAAGCTGGACGGCAGTGCCAAGGGCGGCATCGTCGTGGCGGTTCAGCGAGAGCTCGGGGTTCCGGTGAAGCTCATCGGCCTGGGCGAGGGCTCGGACGATCTGGCGCCGTTCGAGCCGGAGGCGTTCGTGGACGCGCTGGTGGGCGACGCTGCCTGAGCAGGTTCCGGCGCCCGATGCGGCCGGCGTCTGAGGGTTGGCTCGGAGTCCTCGTCAGGCGGTGCTCCTCGTCAGGCGGTGCTCCTCGTCAGGCGGTGTTCCTCGTCAGGCGGTGACCGCCGGCGGGGCGGAGGACGGGAGCGCCGGTTCACTTCCGGCGGGCACCGTCCCGGTACCGGCCGCATCCGGCGCCCCCGATGGGGCAAGGCTGTCGCGTAGCGCTGCCCCGAGCGGAACGACGAGGGCGGCCCCTGCCAGGCCCCCCAAGCCGATCACCACGGCGGGCGGGACCAGCACGGCCAGGGCTCCTGCGGCGAGGATCGCCGCCCCTTGCCCCGCGTAGAGCCCGCAGGCCACCAGGCCGAACGCCCGGCCACGCAGCTGCGGCGGCACGGCGGTCACGAACAGCGCATTCGCCGGCAGCTGGAACGCCCCGCCGATCCCGGACAGCACCAGCAGGCCGAGCGCCACCTCGAGCGAGGGCCGCAGCAGGAAGCCGGCTAGTGATCCGCAGGCCAGCACGGCGAGCGGCACCATCAGCCGGACGCGCCGGGCCGGGGCGACGAGCCGCGCGATTGCGGCGGCCCCGATCACCGCGCCCAGCGGGTTCGCCGCCAGCAGTAGGCCCACCGTGCCGGCCCCGCCGCCCAGGGAGGCGGCGTACGGTGCCGCCAGCCCCTCAGGAATCGCCGAGAACGCCGCGCCGATCCAGGCCAGCAGCGCCAGCTGGCGCAGCATCGGTGCCCGGAACACGAAGTGGAAGCCGGTGGCGATGTCGGCTCGCGCCGTCAGGTGGGATGTCCCGCCGGCGCGGCCGGCGGCGGGCAGGCGCCGCAGGCCTACCTGGAGCAGCATCGCCGACACCGCGAATGTCGCCGCGTTCAGCACCAGGGCCAGCGACGGGGACAGCAGCGCGACCAGCACACCCCCGGCCGCGAAGCCCGCGACCTGGGCAACCTGGCCGTTGATGTTGCAGATGGCCGCGCCGACGACGTAGCGGTCGCCGGTCAGCACCTCGGGCTGCAGGGCCGAGCGCGCCGCCTCGAACGGCGCAGCGACCAGCGTGACGCAGAAAACCAGCGCGCACGCGACGGGCAGCGGCAGGCCGGGAGTCGCCAACAGCAGCACGAGCAGTGTCCGCAGCAGGTCGGTCACCACCATCACCCGCAGCCGCGGCCAGCGATCGGCCAGCACCGCCAGGGCGGGACCGCCGACGACCCAGGGCAGGAACGTCAGGGCGAACACCAGGCTGGTCAGCAGCGCCGATCCGGTGTCGCGAAAGACCAGGACGGTCAGCGCCACCCTGGCCAGCTGATCGCCGATCAGGGAGAAAGTCTGCGCACCGAACATCCAGCGCCACTCGGCCACGGCGAACACATCGCGGTAGGTCGCCGGACGGTCCTGGTCCACGATCCGCCTCTCGGCCGGTTCTGCGACGGGCGCTGGGCCCGACGCCGGCGTACTGCCGTCCCCTGCTGCGGTGATGCTGCAGATATTGGGACGCTACCGACACAGCCAGACCTTCGCCCAGCCACATCTCGAACCGTAACCGAACCAACGCTAAGCGTAGTAGATCTGTTCACACCGGCGAAACAGCCGGGGAATCGTCCGGAAACGCCCCCCGCCGATGGTTGCTCCACCACCGCGAGACAGGGAGCGTTATGGAGATCGACAGCGGTAATACCGCCTGGATGCTCGCGAGCGCCGCACTGGTGCTGTTCATGACACCGGGGCTGGCGTTCTTCTACGCGGGCATGGTCCGCAGCAAGAACGTGCTGAGCATGCTTCTGCTCAACTTCGTCTGCATGGGTGTCGTCACCGTGCTCTGGGTGATCGGCCTGTACAGCCTGGCCTTCGGCAACGACACGGGGGCCGGCCTCATCGGCGACCTGTCCCAGGTGGGGCTGGCCCACATGCAACAGCCCGTCGCCGGTTACGCGGAGGCCCTGGCACAAACCATCCCGCCGCCCGTGTTCGTGGCGTTCCAGCTGACGTTCGCGATTCTGACTCCGGCGCTCATCTCGGGCGCGGTGGCGGATCGGGTGAAGTTCGGGTCCTGGGTGATGTTCGTCGCGCTGTGGGCCACCCTCGTCTACGCGCCCGTCGCTCACTGGGTGTTCTCGCCCGGCGGGTGGCTGTTCCAGCTGGGGGCCCTGGACTTCGCCGGCGGCACGGTGGTGCACGCAAATGCAGGTGCGGCGGCGCTCGCCCTCATTCTGGTGCTGGGTCGCCGTCGCGGCTGGCCGAAGGAGCGCATGCGCCCGCACAACCTGCCGCTGGTGCTGCTCGGTACCGGCATCCTGTGGTTCGGCTGGTACGGCTTCAATGCCGGCTCGGCGCTGGGTGCCGGTGAGCTGGCCGGATACGCGTGGATCAACACCACTGTCGGTGCGGCCGCCGCCATGCTGGCCTGGCTCGGGGTGGAGAAGCTGCGGGACGGTCACGCGACCACCCTCGGAGCGGCCTCCGGTGTCGTCGCCGGGCTGGTGGCGATCACGCCGGCCTGCGGCTTCGTCAGCCCGCTCGGCGCCATCGCCATCGGTGCCATCGCCGGCGGCGCCTGCGCCCTGGCGGTGAGCGTGAAGCACAAGCTCGGCTACGACGACGCCCTGGACGTGATCGGGGTCCACCTCGTGGGCGGGGTGCTCGGCGCCCTGCTGATCGGCTGGTTCAGCACCACGCGGGTTAACGCCCTCGGCGTCGACGGCGTGTTCTACGGCGGCGGCTTCGGCCTGCTGGGCAAGCAGGCCCTCGCGGTGGTCGCGGTGATCGCGTACTCGTTCATCGCCACTTTCGTGATCGCCAAGGTGCTGCAGGCTACGGTCGGACTGCGGGTCACCGACGAGGAGGAGCTGCAGGGCCTGGACGAGACCTACCACGCCGAGTCCGCCTACGAGTTCACCTCCCTGTCGGCCGGCGGCTTCACCTCCGGCGGGCCGGGCACGGGTGTACTGACGGCAGCTCGCCGGGAGCCCGGCGACCAGCCCGCCCGGAAGGTGGACGCGTGAAGCTCCTGACCGCAGTGATCAAGCCGTTCAAGCTCGACGACGTGAAGTCCGCCCTGGAGTCGTTCGGAGTGCAGGGCATGACGGTCAGCGAGGTCAGCGGTTACGGCCGCCAGCGCGGGCACACCGAGGTGTACCGCGGGGCGGAGTACACCGTCGACTTCGTGCCCAAGGTGCGGGTCGAGGTGCTCGTCGACGACGACGACGCCGACGACGTGATGGAGGTGCTGGTCAAGTCCGCGCAGACCGGCAAGATCGGCGACGGCAAGGTGTGGTCCGTGCCGGTGGACGCCGTGGTCCGGGTCCGAACGGGGGAGCGCGGGCGGGACGCCATCTGACAGCATCTGCGGGCAGGAATCGCTGATCGCTGATGCGCGGACGTGCTACGTCCGCGCATCAGCGCGTCCTGAGAGGCTGTCGTCATGAAACTGATCACCGCGATCATCAAGCCCTTCGCGCTGGACGACGTGAAGACGTCACTGGAGGCCGCCGGCGTCAAGGGCATGACGGTCAGCGAGGTGAGCGGCTACGGGCGCCAGGGCGGTCACGCCGAGGTCTACCGCGGGGCGGAGTACGCGGTCGACTTCGTGCCCAAGGTCCGGGTCGAGGTGCTGGTGGACGACCCGGACGCCGCGGGAGTGGTCGAGACCATCTCGAACGCCGCTCGCACCGGCAAGATCGGCGACGGCAAGATTTGGGTGGTCTCGGTCGAGGAGGCCATCCGGATCCGCACCGGTGAACATGGACCGGACGCCATCTGACCTGCGACGTGCGCGCACCGACCTGCTCGCGAACCCGGAGCTGTCCGGGGCCGCGCTGCGGGAGGCGCTGACCGACGTCACGGACCGCTGGCTGGCCGACCTGCTCGGCGACGAGCCGGCCGTCGCTCTGATCGCCGTCGGTGGTTACGGCCGGCGCGAGCCGGCCGCCGGCAGCGACCTGGATCTGGTGCTGCTGCACCGCGGCCGCAAGGACATCGCTGAGGTGGCCGAGCGACTCTGGTACCCGGTCTGGGACTGCGGGGTGCCGCTGGACCACTCGGTCCGCACGGCGCCCGAGGCGGTGGCTGTCGCGGCCGGCGATCTGAAGGCAGCTCTCGGCCTGCTCGACGCTCGCCACGTGGCCGGCGATCCAGAACTGTCCGCCGAGGTCCGCAGCCGCTGCCGGCAGCAGTGGCGGGCTCGGGCGGCGTCCCGCCTGCCCGAGCTGCGGGCGGCCGGGCAGGAGCGCGCCCAGCGCTTCGGCGAACTCCCGTTTCTGCTCGAGCCGGACGTCAAGGAGGCCCGGGGTGGCCTGCGGGACGTCCACGCCCTCCAGGCCATCGCGGCGGCGTGGGCCGCGAACCCGCCCGACGGCGCCGTGCTGGACGCCTATCGGCTGCTGCTTGACGTGCGGGGGGAGCTGCACCGCCGGCGAACCGGCCGCGGCGCCGACCGCCTGCTACTCCAGGAGCAGGGCGGTCTCGCCGCTCGGCTCGGCTACGGCGATGCCGACGACCTGCTCACCGATGTCTCCTCCGCCGGGCGCGCGATCTCCTTCACCCTCGATGAGACCTGGCGCCGCGCCCTCGCCACGGTGCGGCCGGTCCGCCGCCGACTGTCCGGACCGGGTCGAGGGCCCGCGCGCCGGCCGCTGGCCGACGGAGTGGTGTCCCAGGACGGCGAGGTGGTCCTGAGTCGGGACGCCGAGCCGGCATCGGACTCCACCCTGCTGCTGCGAGCAGCCGCCGCGGCCGCGGTGCACGACCTGCCGCTGTCGGTGCACACTCTTGACCGATTCTGCCGATTCGCCGCTCCTCTTCCGGAGCCCTGGCCGGCGGACGCCCTGCACTTCCTGGTCGCGCTGCTGGGCGCCGGAGAAGGCACCCGGCGGGTGATGGAAGCACTGGACCAGGCCGGGTTGCTGGTGGCCCTGCTCCCCGAGTGGCAAGCGGTCCGCTGCCGGCCGCAGCGCAACCCCCTGCACCGCCACACCGTGGACCGGCACCTCGTGGAGACGGTGATCCAGGCCGCGTCGGCCGTGCGCACCGTCAGCAGGCCGGACCTGCTGCTGCTCGGCGCCCTGCTGCACGACATCGGCAAGGGTTGGCCCGGCGACCACAGCATCGCGGGCGCGCGGGTGGTGGCCGGGCTCGCTCCGCGCCTCGGCCTGCCGCCCGAGGACGCGGCGGTGTTGGAAGCGCTGGTCCGCCATCACCTGCTGCTCCCCGACACCGCGACCCGCCGCGACCTCGACGACCCCGCCACCGTCGCCACGGTGGTCGACGCGGTGGACGGCTCCACCGACGTGCTGCGGCTGCTGCACGCACTGACCGAGGCTGACGGCACGGCCACGGGCCCGGCCGCGTGGACGGAGTGGAAGGCATCGCTGGTGGCCGCGCTCGTTGACCGCGCGGCTCACGCCCTCAGCGGCGCTGCCTCGCCCGCGCCGGCGGGACCGACCGCTTCCGACCGTGAGCTCGCCGCGCGCGGGGTGGTGGCGGTGGAGTACGACGGCCGCCGGGTGACCGTCGTCGCGCCCCAGCATTCGTTTAACACCGGTCCCGAGGCGGCAGCTGTGCGCGTCGGCGGCGCGGGAACGCTGTGGCGATCGGCCGGGGCGTTGGCGCTGCACCGGCTGGATGTGCGTGCCGCCACCGTCCGGCAGCTGCAGACGCCCCACGGTTTCTGCACGGTCGCCACCTTCGACGTGACCGTCCGCTTCGGCTCAGCCCCCCGGGCGGAACTGCTCTGCGACGACGTCCGGCGGGCCCTGGCCGGCACGCTGCCGCTCGAACAGCGACTGCGGGATCGGGAACGCTCCTACTCACCGGCCCGGCGGCCGGCCGCCGCACCCACCGTCTCGTTCTTCGACGACGCCTCGACCAGTGCCACCGTGCTGGAGGTGCACACCCCCGACGCGGAGGGCGCCCTCTACCGGATCTGCCGCGCACTCGACGACGTCGAACTGGTCGTCACGTCCGCCCGGATCGCCACGTTGGGCGCCGAGGTCGTCGACGCGTTCTACATCACCACCGCCGCGGGGGAGCGGCTCCCGTTTCCGGAGCGGCAGCGCGTGCGCGAGGTGGTGCTGGGCCGACTCGGGGACAGCAACGCCGGTTAGGCTGGGCGGAGCCGCGTCCGCGCATGCCGCCCGCTCACGTTGAGGACTGAATCCGTGTTCGACACGCTCTCCGACCGGCTGGAGTCGGTGTTCAAGTCGCTGCGCGGCAAGGGTCGGCTCTCCGACGCGGACATCGACGCGACGGCGCGGCAGATCCGAATCGCGCTGCTCGAGGCGGACGTGGCGCTGTCTGTGGTCAAGCCGTTCATCGCCCGGATGAAGGAGCGAGCCCGCAGCGCCGAGGTCTCGCAGGCGCTCAACCCCGCCCAGCAGGTCATCAAGATCGTCAATGAGGAGCTCGTCGAGATTCTCGGCGGCGAGACCTACCGGCTGCGCTTCGCCAAGGTGGCCCCGACGGTCATCCTGCTGGCCGGACTGCAGGGAGCGGGCAAGACGACGCTCGCCGGCAAGCTGGCGCTGCAGCTGCGGCGGGCCGGACATGCGCCGCTGCTCGTCGCCTGTGACCTGCAGCGGCCGAACGCCGTGCAGCAGCTGCAGGTCGTCGGCGGTCAGGCCGGGGTGGACGTCTTCGCCCCGGAGCCGGGCAGCGGAGTCGGCGACCCCGTGGACGTGGCCAAGCGTTCCATCGAGCACGCCCGGCGCACCCAGCACGACATCGTCGTGGTTGACACCGCCGGCCGGCTCGGCGTGGACGCGGAGATGATGCGCCAGGCCGCCGCCATCCGCGACGCGGTCCAGCCCGACGAGGTGCTGTACGTCGTCGACGCCATGGTGGGCCAGGACGCGGTCAACACCGCCCTGGCCTTCCAGGAGGGGGTGGGCTTCTCCGGCGTCGTGCTGACCAAGCTCGACGGTGACGCCCGGGGCGGTGCAGCGCTGTCGGTCGCCTCGGTGACCGAACGGCCGATCCTGTTCGCGTCCACCGGCGAGAAGCTCGGCGACTTCGACGTGTTCCATCCCGAGCGGATGGCTTCCCGCATCCTCGGCATGGGTGACGTGCTTACCCTGATCGAGCAGGCGGAGCAGGCATTCGACGCCGACGAGGCCGCCGCGATGGCGGACAAGCTGGCCACCGGCGACGACTTCACGCTCGACGACTTCCTCGACCAGATGCTGGCCGTCAAGAAGATGGGCCCGATCAGCAACGTGCTCGGAATGCTGCCCGGCATGGGGCAGCTCAAGGATCAGCTGGGGCAGATCCAGGACAGCGATCTAGACCGGATCGCTGCCATCATCCGGAGCATGACGCCGCAGGAGCGGCAGCAGCCCAAGATCATCAATGGCTCGCGCCGGCTGCGGATCGCGAACGGATCCGGGGTCAGCGTGTCCGAGGTGAACAACCTCGTCGACCGCTTCTTCGAGGCCCGCAAGATGATGAAACAGCTCGCCGGCGGCATGGGCATGCCCGGTGCGCGTCGCAAGCCAGGCAAGGCAGCGAAGGGCAAGAAGGGCAAGAAGGGCGGCGGCCGTCCGGCGGGCCGGGTGCCCGCCGGCCTCGGCGGGGGGGTGCCGTCCGGCATGGCCGGACTGCCGGCCGCACCGCCCGCCCCCTCTGCCCTGCCGCCGGGGTCGCTCCCGCCCGGCGTCACGATGCCGGACCTGTCCCGGATGTTTCCGCCAGCCGGCGATCGCTGAGGACGGCCTGCCGGTCGCTCGTCTGCGACCCGGCCGGACCCGCCCGTTCGGCTCTGATGCCGGCCGCAGACGGCGCGTACCGGCATTCCCGCGCACCGTGGCAGAATGGCGGCGAGCACGCGCGCGAGACGGCCCGGCCGTTCTTGCCGCACGTCCGATATGAGCAGCCGGCGGCCTGACGGTCGCGCGTCGCCCGTTCCCTATAACGACCTGGAGCACCCACCCTCGTGGCCACCAAGATCAAGCTGATGCGCCTCGGCAAGATGCGCGCGCCGTACTACCGCGTCGTCGTCGCGGACGCCCGCACCAAGCGGGACGGCCGGGCCATCGAGACCATCGGCAAGTACCACCCGAAGGACGACCCGTCGTTCATCGAGATCGACTCCGAGCGGGCTCAGTACTGGCTCGGCGTCGGCGCGCAGCCGACAGAGGCCGTGGCCGCGATCCTGCGCCGCACCGGCGACTGGCAGAAGTTCAAGGGTGAGTCGGCGCCCCCGCCGCTGCTGGTCAAGGAGCCGAAGGCCGACAAGCGCGCCACCTTCGAGGCCGCGGCGCGCGACGCCGAGGGGCAGCGCGAGGCGACCACGCCCAAGGGGGCCGGCCGAGCGCGCAAGGCTTTCGACTCCGCGGCCGCTGGAACGCCGATCGCCGGGCCGACCGCGGACCAGCTCGCCGTGGACGCGGGAGAGAAGGGCATGTCACTGGCCCAGGCCCGTGCCGACGCCGGTGACATCGCTGTCGACACCGGCACGACCGAGCCCGTCCCCGGAGCCGCAGACAGCGTCGCCGAGGCGCAGCTCGCGGAGGCCGCTGACCTCTCCGCGGCCGCCGACACCTCCGCGGACGGCGGCGTCCAGCCCGCTGGTGACGCGGACGGCGGGCAGGCGTAGGCGGTGCTCGAGGAGGCTCTCGAGCATCTGGTGAAGGGCATCGTCGATCATCCGGACGATGTCGAGGTCACCGACAAGACGCTTCGCCGTGGCCGGGTTCTCGAGGTCCGGGTCCACCCCGATGACCTCGGCAAGGTGATCGGTCGCAACGGCAGGACCGCCCGGGCGCTGCGGACGGTGATCGCCGCGATCGGTGGCAAGGGCGTGCGGATCGATCTCGTCGACGTCGACGAGGTCCGCTGACGCCGTCGGTGCAGCTGGTCGTTGGCCGTATCGGCCGCCCGCACGGGGTCCGAGGTGAGCTCACCGTCGAGGTGCACACCGACTCGCCGGAGGGCCGCTTCTTTCCGGGGGCGGTGCTGGAGACGGATCCGGCCGGGGCCGGACCGCTGACGGTCAGCTCGGCGCGGTGGGCCAACGGCCGCCTGCTGCTGGGCTTCGAGTCCGCATCGGACCGCACCGCAGCCGAGGCGTTGCGGGGAGTGCTGCTCGTCGCCGAGTCGAGCACGTCACCTCCGCCGGAGGATCCGGAGGAGTTCTGGGACCACCAGCTCGTCGACCTCACCGCGGAGACCGTCGCCGGTGACGTGCTGGGGACCGTCGCGGAGGTGCTGCACCTGCCCGGTGGTGACGTGCTGGCGATCCGGCGGCCGGCCGGTGCGGACCTGCTGGTCCCGTTCGTGGCGGCCATGGTCCCGGAGGTGGACATCGCCGGGCGCCGGGTGGTCATCGATCCTCCCGAGGGCCTGATCGACCTCGCCGGCGAATGAGGGACCAGCCCGCCGGGATGCGGATCGACGTCTTGACGATCTTTCCGGAGTACCTGGCTCCCATGCAGCTGTCGCTGCTGGGAAAGGCGCAGCAGCGCCGGCTCGTCAGCACGGTCGTGCACGACCTGCGGTCGTGGACCGGCGACGTACACCGCACGGTCGACGACACCCCGTATGGCGGCGGTCCCGGAATGGTGATGCGGCCTGAACCGTGGGGTGCGGCCCTCGACGACGTGCAGGCGCTCGATGCGCGTCCGGCGCGGCTGATCGTGCCCACGCCCAGCGGCCGGCCGTTCACGCAGGCCGTCGCGGTCCAGCTGGCCACGGAGCAACGGTTGATCTTCGCCTGCGGCCGGTACGAGGGCATCGACGCCCGGGTGATCGAGGACGCCGCCGAGCGCATGCCCGTCGATGAGCTCAGCATCGGCGACTACGTGCTGGCCGGTGGGGAGGTGGCCGTGCTCGTGATGGTGGAAGCGGTCACCCGGCTGCTGCCCGGTGTCGTCGGCAATCCGGAGTCGGTCGTCGACGACTCCTTCGCGAGCGACACGATGGCCGGGCTGCTGGAGGGTCCGGCATACACTCGGCCGCCGGTCTGGCGCGGCCGGGCCGTGCCGCCGGTGCTGCTGTCCGGCGATCACGCCGCCATCGCGCGGTGGCGCCGCGAGCAGGCGCTCGCCAGGACGGAGCTCCACCGACCGGACCTGTTCGCCGCTGTTGCCGGCGCGGCCGAGACGAGCGGGCGTCCGCCTGCGGGTTGAACGCGCACCCGGTTACCGATCGCACTGGCGCTGTGGCACAGTAGGAGGCTGACGCGTGTAGCGCATGGCACTGTCGGCTGATTGTCGGCTGTCCGAGGTCCGCAGGAACGCGCGTCACCGACCACCTGCTCCACGACCAGCCGGGACATCTTCCGCCCGCCGCTGCAACGAGGAAAGCGATCACCGCATGCACACGTTGGATCAACTCGACGCGGCTTCACTGCGCTCCGACATCCCGGACTTCCGCCCCGGTGACACGCTCAAGGTGCACGTCCGGGTCATCGAAGGCAACCGGTCGCGTCTGCAGGCCTTCCAGGGCGTCGTGATCCGGCGGCAAGGTGGCGGCATCCGCGAGACGTTCACCGTCCGCAAGGTGAGCTTCGGCGTCGGCGTCGAGCGGACCTTCCCGGTGCACACCCCGGTCATCGACCGCATCGAGCTGCTGGTGCGTGGCGACGTCCGCCGAGCCAAGCTGTACTACCTTCGCGAGCTCCGCGGCAAGAAGGCGAAGATCAAGGAGAAGCGCGAGACGACCCCGGCACGCTGACGTCGTTCGCCGTCTGTGGATGAGCGGCTTTCCAGCGCTGAACCGGCTGACTCCGACTCGGTAGGCCGTGTGTCCGGCGCGTCTGCTGCGTCCGGTGCGTCAACTTCATCCGGCGCCTCCGGGCAGCCACAGCGTGCGGACGGGTCGACTCCGGTCAGCGAGCCCGGATCGGGCGTCGGCAGGGGTTGCGTCGACCGGGAAATCGAGTCGCCGGACGCCAAGGAGTCCGGCACCGCGGGTTCCTTCCTGCGCGAGCTCCCCGTACTGATCCTCACCGCCTTCGTGCTGGCTGTGATCATCAAGGCGTTCCTGGTGCAGGCGTTCTTCATCCCGTCGGGCTCGATGGAGCAGACGCTGCACGGCTGCCCGGGCTGCAAGGGCGACCGGGTGCTGGTCAACAAGTTCATCTACCGCTTCCGCGACATCCAGCGGGGCGAGATCGTTGTCTTCGACGGCAAGGACACCTTCACGCCGGAGGTCGTCGGCGTCGAGCCGCCGACCAATGCGGTGGCCAAGGTGCTGCGTTTGCTGAGCTCGGCGGTGGGGCTCGCCCCTCCGGGCGAGGAGGACTTCATCAAGCGGGTGATCGCGGTCGGCGGCGACACCGTGCAGTGCTGCGACACCAAGGGCCGGGTGACGGTGAACGACGTGCCGCTGGACGAGAGCTCGTACGTCTACGAGGACGACAAGGCCTCGTTCGGCCCGGTCGAGGTGCCCGCCGGACGGCTGTGGCTGATGGGCGACCACCGATCCAACTCCCAGGACTCGCGCGCGCACATCGATCAGGAGCACTCGGGGACGGTCGCGGCCGACCAGGTCATCGGCAAGGCGTTCGTCATCGTGTGGCCGCCGCCGCGGGTCGGCACGCTGGGCGTTCCGGAGACCTTCGACCAGCCCGCGCTCGATGCGGCGGCGGTCGGGGCGCCCTACGTACTCGGGCTGGCGGCCGCTGTGCCGCTGACCGCCGCGGCTCGCCGACGCCGACGCTGAGCCTGCGGGCGGCCCGCTGCCCGTACGCTGGCCGGTGATGAGATCGCACGTCCCGCACGCTGCCCGTGGCATCCCGCCCGGCCGGCCGCCAGCCTCCCCGGACCTGCGGGTGGAGAAGCGCCTCCTGCGGGCGCTGGGCCCGGATGCCGGCGGTCTGCTGGTCGGCATGGACGAGGTGGGCCGGGGCGCCCTCGCCGGTCCGGTGACGGTCGGGGCCGTGCTGATCGACCTGTCCGTGCGCCGCGTGCCGGCCGGTCTGCGGGACAGCAAGCTGCTGGCCCCGGCGGAGCGAACGAGGTTGGTTCCGCGCATCCGCGCCTGGGCGCGGTGCTGGGGCGTCGGCTCGGCGAGCGCCGTCGAGATCGACCAGGTCGGCATCCTGTGCGCCCTGCGGTTGGCGGGGGAGCGGGCGCTCGGCCAGCTTGCGGACTGTCCGGACGTCGTCCTGCTGGACGGCAACTACGACTACCTCAACCGGCCCCAGCTTCCCGCGACGCTGTTCGACCCGCCGGCGGCCGACCCGGCGCCGGCCCGGCTGCCGGTGACCACCCAGATCAAGGCCGACCTGCGCTGCGCTGCCGTCGCGGCTGCCAGTGTGCTGGCCAAGACGGCGCGCGACGCCCTGATGGTCGCCATGTCCGCCGATCACCCCGAGTACGGCTGGGAGGACAACAAGGGTTACTCAGCGCCGGCGCACTCGACGGCGCTGCGCCGCCACGGGCCGTGCGTCCAGCACCGCCGGTCCTGGCGGTTGCCGGTGGACGGCTGGGCGGGGTGGACCGGCTTGACCGCAGCCGCGCAGCCCTCGAGCGACCAGCTGGAGGTTCTGTTCGATGCCGAGCCGATGCTCAGTGCCTGAGCGCGAGCAGGCGCCGATGCCAGAGCGGCTGCCGGAGCGAGAGCCCGCGCCGGAGGCCGAGCCGCGGCACCGCCCATCCGGCGGGGTGAGAGACAATGACGGGGCCGGCACGCTGCGGCACAGGTCCGCTCCTGCGGGACATTTAGGCCGGCGCTCGCCGGTCGACACGGGGGAAAGAGGCCGATGAGCGCGGAAGATCTCGAGAAGTACGAGACCGAGATGGAGCTCCAGCTCTATCGCGAGTACCGCGACGTGGCTGGGCTGTTCAGCTACGTCGTGGAGACCGAGCGGCGGTTCTACCTCACGAACGACTATCGGCTCGACATCCGCAGCGCTGCCGGTGAGGTGTTCTTCGAGCTGACCATGCACGACGCCTGGGTCTGGGACATGTACCGGCCTGCGCGGTTCGTCAAGAACGTGCGGGTGGTGACGTTCAAGGACGTCAACGTCGAGGAGCTGGCGAAAAGCGATCTCGAGGTGCCCGCCGAGCAGGGGTAGCTGCGGTCGCAGAACCGGGTATGGAGGTTTGCGAGCACCTTCACGAACCACCAGAGGAGATCTCGTGAGAGACCCGCACGCAGGCCAGGGCCAGCCGATGGACGGCACACCGCGCACGTCCGAAGTGATCGAGAAGGTCGAGAACCGCGGCGCGCCCGAGGGGTACGCCAACAAGCAGCCCGGCAACATGGGTGCCGCGCCCGAGCCGGGTGCCGAGCCGGACACCGCCCGCGAGCCCAACGCGGACGCCATGATCGCCGGTGGTGGTGGCCGGCCGGCTGCCGGCCAGCCGGGTGACGTGCACCCCGGCGCCCTGCCGGGCACGGTGGCGACGCCCGGACAGGGGCCCGCCGACCTCAAGGGAGTCTCCGCCCCCGCGGTCCACGCCGCGAGCGGCACCTCCGAGGAGCTGCCGGTGGCCGAGGGAATCCGCGGTGGCGGCATCGCCAGGGCCCCGAAGGGCCACGCCGACGGCGAGTACGCCACCTGAGCGCCACTAACCACAGGCCACAGCGCCCGGTAGGGACCGTCCACATCCGGTAGCCGGCCGACCCGTCGCCCCTGTCCGTACGCGACTGTTGCGGGGACAGGGGAGGTGGCGATGGCAGCCAAGGACGGGCTCGGCCGGTACGGCGAGGATGTCGCGGTCCAGCATCTGGAACGCGGTGGCCTGCGGGTGGTCAGCCGCAACTGGCGGTGCAACGAGGGGGAGCTGGACGTCGTCGGCTACGACGGCGACGTGCTTGTGGTCGTGGAGGTCAAGACCCGCAGCGGGGTCGGCTTCGGCTCTCCCGCCGAGGCCGTAACCGGGCGTAAGGCGCAACGGATCCGGCGGCTGGCCTGCCGGTGGCTGATGGAGCACCGTCCCCAGTACTCCGAGCTGCGCTTCGACGTCGTCAGCGTGCTTCGACCCAGCCGCGGTGCGGCGCAGGTCGAGCATCTGCGCGGGGCCTTCTGATGACGCTGGGGCGGGCGCTGGCCGTGTCACTGGTCGGCGTGAACGGACATCTCGTCGAGGTCGAGGCCGACCTGGCGGCCGGTCTGCCGGGGCTGACGTTGATCGGCCTGCCGGACACGGCCCTGCATGAGGCTCGGGACCGCATCCGGGCGGCCATCGTCAACAGCGGCGAGAGCTGGCCGCAGCGCCGGATCACCCTCGGGTTGTCACCGGCCTCGCTGCCCAAGCGCGGCAGCGGGTTTGACCTGGCCATGGCGGCGGCCGTGTTGCAGGCCGCCGGAGCGATTCCGCCGGAGGCGTTAAGCGGTCGCGTACTCCTGGGCGAGCTGGGGCTCGACGGCCGGGTGCGGGCGGTGCGTGGGGTGCTGCCGTGTGTGCTGGCGGCGGCCAGTGTCGGCGTCGAGCGGGTGATCGTGCCGGCGCCGAACGCCGCCGAGGCAGCGCTCGTGCCAGGCATCGCCGTCGACGGTGTCTCATCGCTGCGTGCGCTTGTCCGCCTGCTCCGAGGGGAGCCGGCTGACGACGAGATTGCCTCGACCGGCCCCTCCGATCTGGTGGCGGAGGCCGCCGACGTGACGGATCGGCTGGACGGGCTCGATCTGTCGGACGTCGTCGGTCAGCCGATCGCCCGCCGGGCGGTGGAGGTCGCGGCCGCGGGAGGCCATCATCTGCTGCTGCATGGACCACCCGGCGCCGGAAAGACCATGTTGGCCGAGCGCCTCCCGGGGCTGCTGCCGCGGTTGAGCATCCCGGATGCGCTGGAGGTCACCGCGATCCATTCGGTGGCCGGGATGTTGCCGGCGGGCGCCCCGCTTCGGGTCCGTCCCCCCTACTGCGGGCCGCACCACACGGCCACCGTCCCCGCCCTGATCGGCGGCGGCAGCGGAGTGGCGCGTCCGGGCGCGGTGTCCCTCGCGCACCGCGGGGTGTTGTTTCTGGACGAGGCACCCGAGTTTTCGTCCGCCGCACTGGAGGCGCTTCGTCAGCCCCTGGAGAGCGGTGAGGTGGTGATCGCGAGGTCGGCGGGGACGGCCCGCTATCCCGCCCGTTTCACGCTGGTGCTCGCCGCGAACCCCTGTCCGTGCGCCGGGGTGGCGGCCGGCCCGTCGTCCTGCGTCTGCACGCCGGCCGCCCGACGCCGGTACGCGACGCGGTTGTCGGGGCCGCTGCTCGACCGGGTAGATCTCCGGATCGCGGTGCAGCCGGTTGGCCGAGCGGAGCTGCTCGCGGACCGGGGCTGCCTGGAGAGCACCGCGGTCGTTGCCGAGCGGGTGGCGTCGGCCCGCTCCCTGGCCGCTTCCCGGCTCGCCGGTACCTCGTGGCGCAGCAACAGTGAGGTGCCGGGTCGGGAGCTGCGCGGGCGCTTCGCCGCTGAGCCAGGCTCACTGCGCCCCGCGGAGCGGGAACTGGCCCGCGGCACGCTGTCGGCACGCGGCTTCGATCGGGTGCTGCGCGTGGCGTGGACGCTGGCCGACCTGGTGGGCCGGCCGCGACCGGGTTCGTCCGAGGTCGCCGAAGCGCTCGGCCTGCGGGAGCTGCTGGCGGCGGCATGACGCCCTGCGATGTGCCAGCGCGCGGCACCCGCGACGAGGCCGATGTGCTGGCCCGGGCTGCGCTGTCGCACGTCGCCGAGCCGGGGCGACGCGACGTGTCGGAGATGGTGGCGGCGTACTCAGCGGCGCCGGTGTGGGTCGCCCTGCGGTCCGGGCAGTGGCCAGACGCCCGGCCGGCGCCACGGGAGCTGGTGGCCCGCGCCGAGGGCGTCGAGCCAGATCGAGCGCTGGAACGGCTGCACGCACTCGGCGGCCGGCTGGTCTGCCCCGGCGATGACGAGTGGCCCGAGCAGCTGCACGTGCTCGAGCTACTCGACCGGCCGGACCATTGCGTCCCGCTGGCGCTGTGGGTGCGTGGGCGGCACCGGCTGGACACCGTCGCACGCCGCTCAGCGGCCGTCGTGGGCGCCCGGGCCGCATCCGCGTACGGCCAGCATGTGGCGGGGGAGCTGGCCGCATCGCTGGCCGAGCGCGACTGTGCCGTCGTGTCCGGTGGGGCCTATGGCATCGACGGCGCGGCGCACCGCGGCGCCCTGGCGGTGGACGGCGTCACCGTTGCCGTGCTCGCATCGGGAGTCGACGTCCCCTACCCGACAGGGCACGACTCGCTGTTCACCCGGATCGCGGCCGAGGGGCTGCTGGTCAGCGAGTGGCCACCGGGCACGACTCCGATGCGGCACCGCTTCCTGGTCCGCAACCGGCTGATCGCCGCGCTGAGCGGCGGCACGGTGGTGGTGGAGGCCGCTGTGCGCAGCGGTGCGCTCAGCACCGCCCGGCTGGCGGAGGCGCTGTTGCGTCCCGTGATGGCCGTTCCCGGGCCGGTCACATCGGTGATGTCCTCGGGCTGTCACCTGCTGGTGCGCTCTGGGGCGGCCACCCTCGTGACGTGCGCCGACGACGTCCTGGAGCTGGTCGGGTCGTTCGGCGTGGACGTCACGCCGGAGCTGCGGGCCCAGCCGACCAGGCGCGATCTGCTGCCGCCGGCGCAGCGGGCGGTACTGGAGGCGCTGCCCGCTCGCCGCGCGCTGAGCGTGGGGCGGATCGCGGTGCTGGCGGGTGTTCCGGTTCCGGAGGCGCTGGGCTGCCTGGGCCTGCTGCGGTCGCAAGGATTGGTGGAGCAGACGTCCGCCGGCTGGCGGCTGGCCAGGAACGGCGGTGCGGCCGGCAGCGACGCGCAGTTGCTGCTGGACGCACCCGCGGGATGACGGGCGGCGGGGTCGCCCGGACACGAGCCCCGGTGCTTGACGCAGCCCTGCGCCGGCCGCACGGTCTGGGCATGAGAGGGACTCCCGCAGGTGCCGGTGCAGGTGCAGGTGCAGGTGCAGGTCCAGCTGCCAGCGGGATGGTGGATCCGCCACTGCCGGAGGCGTTCGAGCGTGCCCTGACCGCCTTCGAGCGCCACCTGCGGATCGAGCGGAACCTGTCGGCGCACACCGTGCGCGGGTACTGCACGGATGTGCGGGCGCTCCTCGATCACGCCGGCCGGCTCAACCTCACCGACCCGGCCCAGCTTGATCTCGGCGTCCTGCGCAGCTGGCTGGCGCGGACCCGCAGCGCCGGCAAGGCGCCCACCACGCTGGCCCGCCGCGCCGCCGCGGCCCGCGCCTTCACCGCCTTCCTGCAGCGACGCGGACTCAGCCCCGTCGACGCCGGTCATGGCCTGGCGTCGCCCAAGGGAACCCGACCGCTGCCGGCCGTGCTGCGCCCCGACGAGGCCACCGCGCTCCTGGAGGCTGCGGACCCCGCCACGGGCCCCGTCGCGCTTCGGGACCAGGCGCTGCTCGAGGTCCTCTACGCCACGGGTATCCGGGTGTCCGAGCTCTGCGGGCTCGACCTCGACGACGTGGACCTGCACCGCCGTCTGGTCCGCGTCTTCGGCAAGGGCGCCAAGGAGCGCAGCGTTCCGCTGGGCGTGCCCGCGGCCACTGCCGTGCACCGCTGGATGTCAGCCGGGCGAGCTGTGCTCGTCACCGCGGGCTCCGGGCCGGCATTGTTCCTGGGTGCGCGGGGCGGCCGGCTCGATCCGCGGACGGTGCGCCGGGTGCTGGACGCGCGCCGGGCCGGTGTTCCGGGAGTTCCGCCGCTGTCGCCGCACGGTCTGCGTCACTCCGCGGCCACGCACATGTTGGAGGGAGGAGCTGACCTAAGAAGCGTTCAGGAACTGCTCGGTCACGCTACGCTGTCGACAACGCAGATTTACACGCATGTATCGGCCGAACGACTGAGAGCCACATATGAGCGGGCGCACCCAAGAGCCTGAGCGCGTCACCGGGCTGCCCAATGGGGGGGCGGCGACGTCCAGCCGACCGCCGCGCGTGGTCACGGCGCCTGGTGGGCGCAACACCTCCGTACTGGACCTCGAGCCGGACCTCGAGCCAGAGCTCACCGGCGCGGAGCGCAAGGCCCAGGCCAAGACCGAGGTCGAGCAGGCGCTCGCCGAGCTGTGGAAGGCGTACAAGGGGTCTGGCGACCCCGCGATCCGCGAGCGGCTGATCCTGCACTACTCCCCGCTGGTGAAGTACGTCGCGGGTCGCGTCGGCGTCGGGCTGCCGCCGAACATCGAGCAGGCGGATCTCGTCTCGTACGGGATCTTCGGCCTGATCGACGCCATCGAGAAATTCGACCTGACGCGCGCGATCAAGTTCGAGACCTACGCGATCAGCCGGATCAAGGGCGCGATCATCGACGAGCTGCGCTCGATCGACTGGATTCCGCGGTCGGTGCGCTACAAGGCCCGCGAGGTGGAGCGCGCCTACGCCACGCTCGAGGCCAAGTTGCACCGCTCGCCGACGGAGCCCGAGGTGGCGGCTGAACTCGGCATTGCGCTCAGCGACCTGCACACGATCTTCAGCCAGGTGTCGTTCGTCAACGTCGTCGCGCTCGACGAGCTGCTCAACGTCGGCGGCGAGCGCGGCGACAAGCTGGCCCTGGTGGACACCCTCGAGGACACCAAGGCCGAGGACCCGGTCGCCTCCTTCGAAGGGGAGGAGACGAAGTTCCTCCTGGCGCAGGCGATCAACACGCTTCCCGAGCGGGAAAAGATCGTCGTCACCCTGTACTACTACGAGGGCCTGACGCTCGCGGAGATCGGACAGGTGCTCGGGGTCACCGAGAGCCGGATCTGCCAGATGCACACCAAAGCCGTCCTGCAACTGCGCGGAAAGATGTCCGAGCCGGACGACTGACGCCGCCCCCGGCCGTCCGCCGTTGCGGCGTTCAGCCCAGTACGCGTTCTGTTCAGCAGCAGGCGTCGTCCTGGCATGCCGGCCGGGGCGCGTGCGCATGCCCAGCCGCCGCCCCGGCGTCAGCCGTGACACCGGCCCCGGCCGCCGTACCGGGGGAGACCCGGGCGCAGCAGCCCTCGCCGCGCCAGGTTCGCCGCGCCTCCCTGAAGGCGATGTAGGCGATGCCGAGCCCGGCGACCGGGTCGGCCCACCACCACCCGAAGGCGGCGTTGAGCACCAGCCCGGCGAGCAGCACGCCGCTCATGTAGGTGCACAGCATGGTCTGGGCGCTGTCGGCGACGACCGATGTCGAGTGCAGGGCCCGGCCCGTCCGGCGCTGCGCCAGCGACAGGGCCGGCATGACGATCAGCGACGCGACGGCCAGCGCTATGCCCACCGTTGACGCGTCGGGCTGGGCGCGGGACGCCAGGGCGCGAACCGACTCCACGGCCACGTATCCCGACAGGGCGAAGAACAACACGGCGATCAGCCGGAGCGCGGACTGCTCCCGGATCTGTGGCAGCCGGTGCCGGAACTGCCAGAGGACGATGAGGCCGCTCGACACCTCCAGCACCGAGTCCATCCCGAATCCGATCAACGCCACAGAACCGGCGATCAGACCCGCGGCGATCGCTATCGCCGCCTCCACGCCGTTGTAGGTCACCGAGGCGGCGGCCAGCAGTTGGGCCCGGCGGCCCAGCCGGGCCCGGTCGGCTGGGCTCACGGCGGCGGCGAGCCGGGCGTGATCGTGCGCCGCGCTCACGATGCGTCATTCCCGTAGGCGGGACAGAGCGCAACCGCCTCATCGGTGGCGTCCAGCAGCCGCTCCGCCGCGGTGAGCAGCTCCAGCAGCTCGGGACGGGCGAGCGAGTACACCGACGCACGCCCCTGTGCTCGGGCGGTCACCAGCCCACAGTCGCGCAGGCAGGACAGGTGACCGGACACGGTCGACTGCGCCAGCCCCAGATGAGCCGTCAGATCGACCACCCGGTGCTCGCCCAGGGCCAGGTGACGCACGATGGCGAGGCGGGCCGGATCGGCAAGGCCCCGGAACAGCAGTACGGCGGCGGCTAGACTGTCGGTCTTGGTCGATATCATCGGCACGCACCGATAATAAGGCGTCAGAGGTGATGCGAACAACCCCCGCCCTGGGGGCGCCTGCAGTGCCACGGAGTCCGTCCCAAGGCCGGGCTCATACGCTGGCCCGGTGCCCCGCCAGCAGCGTCCGCCTTGGGTGCGGGTCGTGCTGTTCGCCGTCGACGGCACGCTGGTCGATCACGAGTCGGCCTCGGCCCGGGCGCTGACCGAGTGGCTCGGAGGTCTGGGGCTCATGGACGAGCTGGCTGGGGAGAGCTCGTGGCGCGCTGGCGGGCGATCAGTGAAGAGCACTTCGACCGGTACCGCGCGGGCACGGCGACCTTCGCCGAACAGCGCCGCCACCGGCTGCGCGACTTCCTCCCGCTGGCGGGGCTCGATGCGACCTCCCTGCCGGACGCCGAACTCGACCGGCTCTTCGCCGGGTACCTCACCGCCTACGAGCAGACCTGGACGGCGTACCCGGACGTCGCCGGGTGCCTGACACCGCCTCCGACGCTTGGCCGCACGGATGCCCGGACGGGGGCAAGGGAGGGCGAGGCCTCAACCGGGGTAGGACGGGCTCGTGGACATTCAGGATTCGCGCCTCGTAGCCGGGCGGTACCGCCTGCTGTTCCCCCTCGGTTCCGGCGGAATGGGCACGGTGTGGCGGGCTCTGGACGAGGTATTGGGCCGCGAGGTCGCCGTCAAGGAGGTCAGCTTCCCTCGTGGCGTGTCCGACGGCGAGCGCACGGTGCTCTACGAGCGCACCCGCCGGGAGGCGCGGGCTGCCGCGCGGCTCGATGACGCGAGCGC
>JALYNC010000142.1 GCA_030773415.1 Actinomycetota bacterium | reverse complement strand
CTCGGGACTGGGACCAGAGCTCGGGCGACGCCGTGGATGCGCCGGGCGCCGCGATGACGTCACGGTCGATGGCCATGTCGCTCCTTCGGTCGGCTGTCGAGTCACCCTGCGCCGGCGCCGGGCAGTCCGCGGCGGTCGGCGGACTAGATGTGGACAGCACCCGGGGTGTGGACGACGGACGTACGTCAGTTGGCGTGTGGGCTGCGGGGCGCCAGGACGGTCAGCGCCGGCTCGCCGGGGTGGGCCGAGTGCCGGCCAGAGCCCAGTACGCCGGCGCCCGGTGCGCCGGGGCCCTGTTGGCCGTCGAGCCAGGCCACCAGCCGGGAGCGCGGGATGAGGATGCGCCGACCGACTCGGACGCTGGGCAGTGACCCGTCGTGCCCTGCTCGCTGAACCAGCCAGCGGCTGATCCCGAGCAGGTCCGCCGTCTCGGCGACGCTGGGGGTGGGTCGCTTGGTGCTGCTCATGTCTGGCTCCTGGTCGCGGTCGGGATGAGAGGCGGTCGGCCTGGGTGGCGGTCGGCGGCGGCGCCTCCTTGCCGGGCGTTCTGCCGTGTTCGCTCGTGGGTCCGGTGACAGCGGAGGCTCACGTCCGCCGGCCGGGCGACAGCTGCGAGGACAGCCGCGGGTGGGCGGGCAGTGTCGGTCTCAGGACGTCGGGCTGGCCGCTGGTCCGGTGGGCGAGGGCGTGACGGAGCTGTTCGCGGGCTGCACCGGCATGCCGGCGGGCGTCGAGCAGCGCTTTTTGGCCGGCGGTCGGGGCCGTGACGGCGTGGCGGCCGAGCTCGTGCGTGGCTCGGCGCACAGCCGGTGGCAGGCGGCGGACGGTGGCGGCGAGGTGACCGGCGGCGCCCGCGATGGCTGGTGGCTCGCGGGGCGGTCCCATCGTGACGGTGACCCAGCTGACGGTGTTGGTTCGGTCATCTCCGGTCGTGCCGGGGACGAGCATCAGCTTGTTCGTCAGCGCCTCGCGGATCGACAGGTCCAGCGCTGTCGCAAGTGTTGGGACGTGCTCGGCCACGGCGAGCGCCACCGCGGCCAGCCGGCGCAGGTCCTGGGGCGGAGCCGCTGGCTCGAGCCGGTCCGACTGACCGACCAGGGCGGTGATGTCGGTGAGTACCTCCCGACTGGCGGCGATGAGGTCGAGGTGCGGCGGCGTCATGGAGCGCGCTGGCACGGACCGCAGCGGCGCCGCTGCGGTTGCCGTCTGGCGCAGCTCGTGGGCGACCTCCGCTGCTCCGGCCAGGACCGGTGCGGCTCGCTCCAGGACCGCGGCGGCGCCGTTGGCGCCGAGCTCCAGCAGTCGCCGGACGGCCTTGACGTCGACGATCGAAAGGTGGGCGCCGCGGGCGCTGACCGCATGGGCGCAGCGCGTCATCGACTCGGCCAGCTCGGCCGCCGCGAGTGAGCCCGGCAGGACCGCGCTCCGGTGCTGCTCTGCGCCCGTCGCGACAAGCCTTCTGTCCCCCGGAACGGCCGGCGCAGTGCCATCGGGCGGTATCGCCGCGTTCGAGCAGCGGTCGGCAGCGGCGTCGGACCGGCTCGACGGTGCCGGCACGCGTGCCCGTAGGTCGGCCGTCACGATCCGAACCGCGTGATGTCCGGAGTGGATCAGCTGTCGGTAGGCCTCTTGGACCTGCGCGGCGGACGTCCGGGTCAGCAGCACTGCCTCGCTCAGGTCGTGGTCGAGGTAGGGCAGGGCGGCGGCTACGTCGGTGAGGTCGCGCAGGACGTGCCAGGCGGTGCTGTCGGGCAGTTGGTGCAGCACGTCGACGTACAGCTCGAGCCCAACGCTGGCGCCGGCTGCCCGCTGCCAGGTCTGCTCGTACGGTGAGAGCCCAGGCGTGACGCCAAGGCCGAGTTCTGCGGCGCCGAACGGCAGTGCCCGCGGCAGCTCGGACAGAGCCTTGTGCAGCGCTTGGGCGGGTCGGTCGACGACCTCGGTCAGGGTCAGTGCCCGGACTTCGCTGAAGCGCGGCACTTCGCCGACGGCACCGACGAGGGTGCGGAGCTGCTGCAGCACGGTGTCTCGGGCGACCAGCGTGCTGAGCGGCTCGGCCAGTGGCTGCCGGGGCGCGGCGCCGAGGACGAGCAGCGCCGTGATGGCGTCGGCGAGTTCGTCAACCTGCCGTCCCCAGCGGCCACCGTGGCTATTCACAGCAGGCGACCGTCGGGAAGGTAGATCGGCGCCGGTGCGTCGGCTCGCCACGGCTGGCGGTGCACGCTTGCCCGCCACTGTTCCTCCGCGACGGCGGTGGGATCCTGCTGGCAGGCGATGGCCAGCGCGAGTCCGCGGACCAGCGCAGCGAGCTCGTAGCGGCGCGCCGGCGAGTGGCCCTGCAGCGCGTGCTGGCGCAGCCGATGCGTCGCCTGCACGAGTACGTCCAGGTGGTCGCACCCCTGGCCGGCCGCGGGCGCCATCGGCTCGGGCCACCGCTGCCCCGCGATCGACCAGTCGAGCAGGGCGGTGAGGATGTGGTCGGTGCACGCCTCCGACAGCTGCTGCTGTGTGGTCTCGAGCCACGCGACGACCGCCAGGTCCCGCTCCAGTGCAGCCGTGAGCGTCTGGTCGGGCGGCGTCGGGATCGAAGGCCGAGCGCTCGACGGGTCGTCGTGGGGCGGCGGATTGCGCTTCACGTGTTCCTCCGGTCGGATGCTGGCTGCGGGATCGGCGCCCGGTGACCGTGCTCGCAACAGCGACGGACTGGAGGCGTCTCGCTCCGGCCTGTGGACGTCAGCCGTCGTGCACAGCCGCTCGGATTGACAGAGTTGCTGCGGTGACGCTGTGGCGTTCGGTGGGCGAAGGTCAGGCCCCGGTCGTGCAGGCGCCGGCGGGGCAACGCTCAGGAGCCGTCGCGGCTGGTGGGTGGCGATCAGCCGGCACGGCTGTCAGCGGTCGGCCTGCTGCGCTCCGC
>JALYNC010000141.1 GCA_030773415.1 Actinomycetota bacterium | reverse complement strand
CGGTCGGCCAGGTCGTCGCCCGCCGAGGTCACGAGCCGCCGGGCGCGGCAGCGGCCGCCACCGGGCGCAGCGACGCCGCCGTGGCGATCGCACGCAGCACGGCCGCCGCCTTGTTGCGGCTCTCCTGGTCCTCCGCCGCGGGGTCGGAGTCGGCGACGATGCCGCCGCCGGCCTGCACATACGCGGTGCCGTCCCGCATCACCGCGGTGCGGATGGCGATGGCCATGTCGAGGTCGCCGGCGAAGTCCAGGTACCCGACCGTGCCGCCGTACAGTCCGCGGCGAGCCGGCTCCAGCTCCTCGATGATCTCCATGGCGCGCGGCTTGGGAGCCCCGGACAGCGTGCCCGCCGGAAAGCAGGCGGCGAGCACGTCGAACGCCGAATGGTCCGGCGCCACCTGACCGATCACCGTCGACACGATGTGCATGACGTGGCTGTACCGCTCGACCGCCATGAACTCGACGACGTCGACGCTGCCCGCGACGCAGACCCGCCCGAGGTCGTTGCGGCCCAGGTCGACGAGCATGACGTGCTCGCTGCGCTCCTTCGGGTCGGCGAGCAGCTCGGCGGCGAGCGCCGCGTCCTGTTCCGGCGTCTCGCCCCGCCAGCGGGTGCCGGCGATCGGGTGCAGCAACGCCCGGTCCCCGGTGACCTTCACCAGCGCCTCCGGGGACGAGCCCACGACGTCGTGGTCGTCCAGGCGGAGCAGGTACATGTACGGGCTCGGATTGGACGCGCGCAGCACCCGGTAGACGTCGAGCGGGTCGGCCTCGGTGGCCATCTCGAACCGCTGACTGATCACCACCTGGAACGCCTCGCCGGCGTGGATCTCCTCCTTGGCCCGGTGCACGGCCGTCTCGAACCCGCCTGGCGGGGTGCGGCTGGCGAAGCTGGGCTGCACGTCGGGATCGAGGGTGGCCACCGTCGGCGCGGCCGGCTGAGCGAGCCGTGCCGCCATCGCGTCGAGCCTGGCCACCGCGTCGTCGTAGCCGGCGTCCGGATCCTGCTGCTCGTCGCCGGTGAGCACGTTGGCGACCAGGAGCACCGAGCCGTCGGCGTGGTCGAGCACCGCCAGGTCGGTGGCGAGCAGCAGCGCCAGCTCGGGCAGGTGCAGCTCGTCGGCGGACAGGTCCGGCAGCCGCTCCAGGCGCCGCACCACGTCGTAGGACAGGTAGCCGACGAGGCCGCCGAGCAGCGGCGGGGTGTCGGGAAGCCTGGGCGCGCGCAGCCGCTCCGCGGTGGCGCGCAGCACGTCCAGCGGGTTCCCGGCGGTAGGGACGCCGTGCGGCGGCGTGCCGAGCCAGCACGCCTGTCCGTCCTGGCTGGTGAGGACGGCCGCGCTGGAGACCCCAATGAAGGAGTACCGCGACCACGAGCGGCCGTGCTCGGCGGACTCGAGCAGGAAGGTGCGCGGGCCGCCGGCCAGCTTGCGGTAGACCCCGATCGGCGTCTCCGCGTCCGCGAGCAGCCGCCGCGTCACCGGAACGACGGGGTGCTCCGCGGCGAGCTTGGTGAAGGCCCCCCGGTCCGGCGAGTCGATGCCGGCCGTCATGCGGACGGAACCCCGACCACGGCGCCCAGCCGATCGGCGTCGAAGCAGCTGCGGTCCCCGGTGTGACAGGCGGCTCCGACCTGGTCTACGCGGACCAGCACCGTGTCGCCGTCACAGTCCAGTGCCACGGACTGCACCCACTGCTGATGGCCGGAGGTGTCGCCCTTCACCCAGTACTCGGAGCGGCTGCGGCTCCAATACGTCGCCCGCCCGGTGGTCAGCGTGCGGTGCAGCGCCTCGTCGTCCATCCAACCCACCATCAGCACTTCACCGGTGTCGTGCTGTTGGGCGACCGCCGGGAACAGGCCGTTCGCGTCGCGCTTCAGGCGGGCGGCGATCTCGGGGTCAAGGGACGACGGGCGTGCGGATGTCATGAGTGCATTCTGCCGCGCCGCCGTTCCCCGTCGCTCACGACTTCGTGACCACGGCGCCAACGATCTTGCCACCACGTCTGCCGTTTCGCGCGTGGCCGCGCTGTTGGGCTGGTCGTCTCATTCCCTCGCCGTGGACGGCTTCTCGGCCAGGCACCGGCCGAGCAGCAGGGCGTCCATGCCACTCCGCAGATAGTCGGTGATCGCCTCGTCCGGGGTGTTCACGATCGGTTCACCACGCAGATTGAAGCTGGTGTTGAGCACGACGGGTACGTCCGTCAGCCGCTCGAACTCGGTGATCAGACGATGGTAGGCCGGGTTGAACTCAGGGGTGACGCTCTGCAGTCGGCCGGTCCCATCGACATGGGTCACCGCCGGGATGACCGCCTGCTTGTCTTTCCGGACGGGCAGCACGAGGAGCATGAACGGGTTCGTCGAGTAGTCGTCGAAGAACTCGGACCCGCGGCTGTCCAGAACACTCGGTGCGAATGGGCGAAAGCCCTCCCGCCGTTTCACCTGCGCGTTGACGATGTCCTTCATCTCGGCGCGGCGAGGGTCGGCGAGGATCGAGCGAGCTCCGAGTGCACGCGGCCCGATCTCCGCGGGCCCCTGGAACCAACCGACCACCTGCCCGTCCGCGATGCGCCGGGCGGCTTCGGCCTCCGGGTCAGGAACTTCCCGGAACGGGACCCCCCGCGCCCGAAGCGCGGACGCCATCTCGTCGTGCGAGTAGCTCGGCCCCCAGAACGCGTGCGTCATCCGCCACTCGCGCCGCTCGCCGAGCAAGTGGTGCCAGACGTAGGAGGCCGCGCCCACGGCGTTGCCCGCGTCGGAGGCCGCCGGCTGGATGAAGACCTCGTCGAAACCGCTCTCGGCGACGATCCGTGCGTTCATGACTGAGTTCAGCGCAACGCCACCGGCCAGGCACAGCTGGCGCAGTCCGGTCGCTTGCTGCAGCGAACGCGCAATGTGCACGCCCGCTTCCTCGACGAGCGCCTGCACCGCGTAGGCGAGGTCTTCGTGGCGTGGCGTGATCTCGGACTCGGGCGGGCGGCGCGGCCCGAAGCGCTCGCTGCCGCGCCGGGAGAACCACCCCCGCTCCCGCTGGTAGCGGAACCACTTCAGGTTCACGCGGAACCGCCCGTCGTCGAGCAACCGCAGGAGGTCTCGGAAGTCCTCGACGTAGGTGCCCCGCCCGTACGACGAGAGCCCCATCACCTTCCCCTCGTCGGAGTTGGGGTGGAAGCCGAGCAACCAGGTGAACGCCGAGTAGACCTCCCCGAGGGAGTGTGGGTTGCGCACGTGCCTGAGCGGGCGAAGCCGGTTGCCCTGTCCCACCTGCATCGTCGTCGACAGGAAGTCGCCGCCTCGATCAAGGGTCAGCACCGCCGCCTGGTCGAACGGGCTCGAGAAGAAGGCGCTGGCGGCATGAGCATCGTGGTGGCCGACGTGAAAGAGCTGGCCGCGGTAGTTCCATCGCCGACGGAAGCGCTGTTCTTTCGACAGCAGGCGGCCGTCGGTGTAGGCCTGTGCGGCGACTCTCAGAGGCGCGGCGCGGACCAGGGCGTCGGCAGCACCACGGGTGAAGTCGACCCACGGATCGTGCGCGAATGCGACAGCGTCGAGGTCACTGGCCGACAGCGCCGCCTGGCGCAGGCAGAACTCGATCGCGGCGTCCGGGAACTCCTTCGTGTGCACCTCGCGGTTGAACCGCTCCTGCTCCCCTATCGCCACCACAGAGCCGTCGACCAGTAGGCATGCCGAGGTGTCATGGCTGAAGGAGTTGATCCCGAGCACGGCCGTCACGTCGGCGCCTGACTGCGATCGGTGCCGTCGGGCGTTGCCCTGACGCTGCCCCTGTGCACCCTACGACTGCCCACCGACCGAACCTCCCGTAGCGTGTCGCGCGATTGAGGCATCTTGTCGTACTCCTGCGCGACTTCTCGCCTCGCCACGCGAGCGACGCCGCGATGCGACGTCCAGACAAGGGGGCACGTTGCGACCACAGCTACTTGACATGCTCGCCTGCCCGCAGTGCCGGCAGCCGTTGGCTCTTCAGGCGCCGGTGCGGGGCGAGCACGACGAGATCGAGTCGGGCAGCCTGCTGTGCCCGCGCGGACATGCCTTCCCGATCGTCGCGGGCATCCCGCGCTTCGTCGACGAGGGATCAGGGGTGAACGTCGATCGAGTCCGGGAGAGCTTCAGCCGCGAGTGGCGACACCACCAGGTGGGTGACCGAACGTGGTACCTGGATTTGGAGACCCGAGTCCGGACGGCATTCGTCGAAGTACTCGGGATTCCGCGTGGGGAGCTGGCGACCAAGACCGTTGTCGATGCCGGGTGCGGAAACGGCAGCCAGTCGGTCGCCTTCACAGAGTTCGTGAAGGACGTCATCGCGCTCGACCTCAGCACCGGACTCGAACTGGGATATCAGTTCCGGAAGCAGTGGCCGGGCGGACGGGCGGACGGCGTCCATTTCGTTCAGGCCGACGTAGCCCGGCCGCCGCTGCCGCCTCGCAGCGTGGACGTGGTGTACTCGTTTGGCGTCCTGCACCACACACCGGACACGCGTGCCTGCTTCGACGCCCTCGTTCCGTTGCTGCGCCCTGGTGGCACGTGTTACGTCTGGGTTTACCGGTACGAGCCATTCTGGACGCCGCTGATCCGCCTGCTGCGTGCCGTGACAACCCGAATTCCGGTCGGTCTGTTCGACCGATTGACGCGGTTGCTGGCACCGCCGTTCATGCTCTTCACGATCATGGCGAATGCCAGCGGCGTCCGCAGCTACCCCCGCATCAGCCGTCGGGAGGCTGCCGTCGCGCTGATGGACATCTTCGCCGCCCCGTATGCACACCACCACGCGCCCGAGGAGGTGCGCGAGTGGTTCACGGCGGCGGGCTTCACGGACGTCCGCCACTGCAACGAAGCGCGGCGGGGTTTCGGGACCGTAGGACGGCTGGCAGCGTGAGCGGCCTCAACCGCCGGGCTGGATTCCCGGACGGTCGAAGCACAACTCGTCGGCGAGGACCGCGAGTTCGACGGCGACCGCGGGATCGTGCAGGGACCGATCGTCGAGCAGGCTGATCGCCGGGCGGCTGCGCTCCCACAGGCACACGCTGTCCTCCCCCGTCTGCCAGCCTTCGTAGAGCACGCCGTCGGCACGGGTTCCGGCGTGCAGCGCCCGAGCGACGGACTGCGTGAGCGCGCGGTCGCGGGCGCGCAGCGCTCCGGCGGGGTGACCGAGCCGGACGGCGGCCAGCCCGCGCGTGTCGGCCAGCATCAGCGGCCCGGTGAGCGCGAGCACGGCGAGCCGCTGGGTCGGTGACGGAGAGAGGCGGCGGTCATCACCGAACACCTCGGCGACGGCGCACCGCAACGTCGTCGTCGCGTAGAGGACCCCGTGGCGGTCGTGGCGCCGGGGCGGGCCGGCCGGATGGGTGTCCCAGCGTCCCCGAAGGTGGGGGCCGAAGTAGCGGAAGCTGGCTCCGTCGGGATAGAACGCACCGTCGTAGATGCGGGCCAGGGCGGTGCCGGCCGGCAGCTCGACCAGCACGGGGGTGCCGGGAAACACCTCGTGGGCAGCCGCGTCGGAGCTTTCACTACCGTGCCCGTCCGCGGCCGCACCGCCGGAGGACTCCGCCGTCACCGGCTTCCGACGTAACTGGCGGCGTCGACGGCGCGGGCCACGTCACCGGCCAGCACCGCCTCCAGCGGAGTGCGGCCCTCGAGCTGCGCACACGGCAGGGTGAACCAGCGGACCAGCCCGAACACATCGTGCCGGTCGGGCAGCGCCCCCCAGACGGCGGGCACGCCGTCCACGATCGTGCTGCCGGAGAACTGCCAGCGCGGATAGCGCCAGTCGCTGCGGTGCTGGAAGGCCACCAGGCCGCCCTTGGTGCGGCGCTTGCGGACAGCCTCCGAGCTGACGCCCAGCAGCCGCGCCACCTCCCGGGTGGACCAGGACGACTCCACGA
Source organism: Actinomycetota bacterium (assembly GCA_030773415.1). Classification (GTDB taxonomy): domain Bacteria; phylum Actinomycetota; class Actinomycetes; order JALYNC01; family JALYNC01; genus JALYNC01. Next base: position 4,393 of record JALYNC010000141.1, on the reverse strand, counting down.
GTTCCTGCCGGGTGCGCAGCTCCCGGGCCAGGCCGCGGGCGACCGCCGCGGCCGCCGTCTCTGGATCGTGGGAGCGCACCATCGGCGGCAGGCTCTCCGCCCGATGCCGCGGCGCCGTCGCGACGGTCCGCAGGTACGCGTCCTCGACCAGCAGACGCTCGTCGGCGGGCAGATAGTCCAGCAGGACGCCGAGGTCGGGCAGCCGATCCGTCAGGGTGGTCATGCGGGTCAGTGTAGTACCGAAGGTTGCACCCGCACCAGCACAACCAGGCCGGGTGGTCTGTTGCGTTCTGCCGTACGTCTGCCGCATGGTCCGGCCGGGATGTCCGGGCTCCGTTACGCCGGTCCGGAACGGGTCGGTCTCAGCGGACCGGATGGCCCCCGGCCGCGAGAGCGGACTTCACGTCCGTGATGCGCAGGTCGCCGAAGTGGAAGACGGACGCGGCCAGCACGGCGTTCGCGCCGGCCTGGACAGCTGGGCAGAAGTGGTCGACGGAACCTGCTCCCCCGCTCGCGATGACCGGAACGGTCACCCGGCGCCGGACGGCGGCGAGCATCTCCAGGTCGAAGCCGGCCCTGGTGCCGTCGGCGTCCATGGAGTTCAGCAGGATCTCCCCGACTCCGAGCTCCTGCCCGCGGGCCGCCCACTCGACCGCGTCGATACCAGTGCCGCGCCGCCCGCCGTGGGTGGTGACCTCGAAGCCGCTGGGCGTTGCTCCCGGCGCCGCCTCGCCCGCCGTCTCCGCTGCGGCGACGTGGACCCGCCGCGCGTCGACGGACAGCACGATGCACTGGGAACCGAACCGCTGCGCCGCCCGCCGCAGCAACTCCGGATCGGCGATGGCCGCAGTGTTGAAGCTCACCTTGTCGGCTCCGGCGCGCAGCAGGCGGTCGACGTCCTCCACGGATCGCACGCCGCCACCGACGGTGAGCGGGATGAAGACCTGCTCGGCGGTCCGGCGTACCACGTCATAGGTCGTTTGCCGGTTACCACTGCTGGCGGTGATGTCGAGAAAGGTGAGCTCGTCCGCACCCTGCTCGTTGTAGGCGCGGGCCAGCTCCACCGGGTCACCCGCGTCGCGCAGGGCGGTGAAGTTGACGCCCTTCACCACCCGGCCGGCGTCCACGTCCAGACACGGAATGACCCGGACGGCGACCGTCACAAAACCGCCCTGCCGATTTTACCGGTTACGGCCAGGAGTATCACTGGGCCGGCCCGGGTTCCGCCACGACGGCCAGGGCCTCGGGCAACGTGAACGCGCCGGCGTACAGGGCCTTACCGACGATGGCGCCTTCGACACCGGGCACGGCCGCGATGGCCCGCAGGTCGTCCAGCGTGCTCACTCCACCGCTGGCGACCACGGGTCGGTCGGTGGCGGCGGTCACCGAGCGCAGCAGGTCCAAATTGGGCCCGGTCAGCGTGCCGTCCCGCCGAACGTCGGTCACCACGTACCGGGAACAGCCGTCACGGTCCAACCGCTCCAGCACCTCGAACAGCTCGCCTCCCTCGGACGTCCATCCGCGGGCGGCCAGCGTGGTGCCGCGCACGTCCAACCCGACCGCCAGGCGGTCCCCCACCCGGGCAATGGCCCGGCGCACCCAGTCCGGGTTCTCCAGTGCGGCCGTGCCGATGTTCACCCGCGCCGCCCCGGTGGCGAGGGCGGCGTCGAGGCTGTCGTCGTCCCGGATGCCCCCGGACAGCTCGACCGCGACGTCGAGCGCTCCGACGACCTCGGCGATCAGCTCGCGGTTTGATCCGCGGCCGAAGGCGGCGTCCAGGTCGACCAGGTGCACCCATTGGGCGCCGTCGCGCTGCCAGGCCAGCGCCGCCTGCAGGGGCTCGCCGTACGTGGTCTCCGTGCCGGCGGCGCCCTGCACCAGCCGGACGGCCTGGCCGTTCGCCACGTCGACGGCCGGCAGGAGTTCGAGTGTCACGGGGGTTCTCTTTCCGGATCGGGCTACGGCGGTCAGTTGAGCTGCGGTGGCTTCACAGCGATCCCAGCCAATTGGACAGCAGCTGCGCGCCGGCATCGCCGGACTTCTCGGGATGGAACTGCGTGGCGCTCACCACCCCGTCCTCGATACCGGCGGCGAAGGTGCTCCCGTGCTCGGCCACGGTGACCCGCCCGGGCAGGTCCTGCGGGCTGGCCGCGTAGGAGTGCACGAAGTAGAAGCGGGTGTCCGCGTCGAATCCGGCGAACAGCGTGCTGCCGCGCGCCGGGCGGACAGTGTTCCAGCCCATGTGCGGCAGCACCGGCGCGTCCAGGCGGGTGACGGCCGCGGGCCAGAGCCCCACGCCTTTGCTCCGGATGCCGTGCTCGTCCCCGAGCCGGCACAGCACCTGCATGCCGACGCAGATGCCGAGCACCGGGCGGCCGGCCTCGACCCGCTCACGGATCAGCTCCGGGCCTCCCACGGCAGCCAGCCCAGCCATGCACGCCGCGAAGGCGCCCACGCCCGGGACGACGAGCCCGTCGGCCTCCAGGGCGACCGTCCGGTCCGCGGTGACCGTGACGTCGGCGCCGACCCGGGCCAGCGCGCGCTCGGCGGAGCGCAGATTGCCCGACCCGTAGTCCAGGATGACGACACGTTGTCCGCCGCCGCCGGTCACAGCACCCCTTTGGTGCTGGGCACCCCGGTCACCCGGTCGTCGAGCCGGACGGCGTCCCGCAGAGCCCGCGCGAACGCCTTGAACTGCGCCTCCACGACGTGGTGGGCGTTGCGCCCGGCGAGCACCCGCACGTGCAGGCAGATCGACGACGTCGCGACCAGGGACTCGAAGATGTGCCGGGTCAGCGTGGTGTCGTAGCTGCCGATCAGCGCCACGATCTCCGGCTCCTCGTGTACGACATACGGACGGCCGGACAGGTCGACGGCGACCTGCACCAGCGTCTCGTCCAAGGGCACCAGCGCGTCGCCGAACCGGCGGATGCCCGCCTTGTCGCCGAGGGCGTCCTTCAGCGCGGCTCCGACGGCGAGGGCCGTGTCCTCCACGGTGTGATGGGCGTCGACCTCCAGGTCGCCCCGGGTGCGGACGGTCAGGTCGAATCCGCCGTGCTTGCCGAGCTGGCTCAGCATGTGGTCGAAAAACGGCACGCCGGTGTCGACCGTGGCGGTGCCGGAGCCATCCAGCTCGAGCTCGACCAGGACGTCGGACTCGGCGGTGCGGCGCTCGACCCGTGCGAACCGGCTCACCGGACTTCCTCTTGTGTGGTGGTTCCCGGCACCGCGGCCCCGGGTTGTCCGTTGTGGCGCATGACCTTCTCCAGCGCGGACAGAAAGGCATCCACCTCGGACTCCAGGCCGGCGGTCACCCGCAGCCAGCCCGGGATGCCGACGTCACGGACCAGAACTCCTTCCTCCACCAACGCGGCCCACACCGCCGCCGCATCGGCGAACTCGCCGAAGAGCACGAAGTTGGCGTCCGACGGCACGGTGATCAGGCCCAGCCCGGCCAGCTCGCTGACGATCCGGTCCCGCTGACCCTTCACCGCCTCGACGGTGGCGAGCAGTTGCGGCGCGTGGGTGAGCCCCACCCGGGCCGTGGCCTGCGTGATGGCGGACAGGTGGTAGGGCAGCCGGACCAGCTGCACGGCGTCCACCACCGCGGGGTCGGCGGCCAGGTAGCCGAGCCGGGTACCGGCCATGGCGAAGGCCTTCGACAGCGTGCGGGTGACCACCAACCGCGGATTGCCGGGCAGCAGCGAGATGGCCGATGGGGTGCCGACGCGGGAGAACTCGGCGTACGCCTCGTCCACGATGACCATGCCCGGGGCCGCTTCCAACACCGCCTGCACCACCGAGAGGTCAAGGGCCGTGCCGGACGGATTGTTCGGTGAGCACAGGAAGACCACGTCGGGCCGGCAGGCCTCGACGGCGGACCGCGCCGCCTGCACCGACAGCGAGAAGTCCTTGTCCCGCTGCGCCGGAACCCAGTCGGTGAGCGTGACATGCGACAGCAGCCGGTGCATCGAGTACGACGGCTCGAAGCCGAGCGCAGTGCGACCCGGCCCGCCGAACGCCTGCAGCAGTTGCTGTAGCACCTCGTTGGAGCCGTTCGCCGCCCACACGTGATCGACCGTCAGGCCCGAACCCAGGTACGCGGCCAGGTCGCTCCGCAGCGCGACGGCGTCGCGGTCCGGATACCGGTTCAGCGTGGCGCCTGCCGAGCTCACCGCGGCGGCCAGGTCGGCCACCAGCGCCGGGCCGGGCGGGTGCGGGTTCTCGTTCGTGTTGAGCCGCACCGGAACGTCCAGCTGAGGCGCGCCGTACGGCGTCCGGCCCCGCAGGTCATTCCGCAGCGGAAGGGCGTCCAGGCCGGCGCGCACAGCGGCCTGGCCGGCGCCCTCCCGGGTCGGCGACCCAGAGCCGGCGGTTGCGCCGCTCATGGCCG
>JALYNC010000140.1 GCA_030773415.1 Actinomycetota bacterium | reverse complement strand
GCGCTGCATGCAGGGTGCCGTGCTGTCGATCAGCGCCTCGGCGAGTGACACCCGCCTACATCGAGGCGATGAGCTTCTCGACCCGCTCGTCGACGGCCTTGAACGGGTCCTTGCACAGGACCGTGCGCTGCGCCTGGTCGTTGAGCTTGAGGTGCACCCAGTCGACGGTGAAGTCCCGGCGCTTCTCCTGCGCCCGCTTGATGAACTCCCCCCGCAGCCGGGCCCGGGTGCTCTGCGGCGGCAGGGACTTGGCCTCGAACACCGCCAGATCCGTGGTCTCCCGCTCCACCAGGCCGTTGCGCTCCAGCAGGTAGTACAGGCCTCGACTGCGGTTGACGTCGTGGTAGGCGAGGTCCAGCTGGGCCACCCTTGCCGAGGACAGCGGCAGGTCGTGCTTGGCGCGGTAACGCTCGATCAGCTGGTACTTGGTGACCCAGTCGATCTCGCGCGCGACGGCGTCGAGGTTGCCGGTCTCCACGGCGGTAAGCGCCCGGTCCCACAGGTCGACGACGCGGGTCGCCGTGGCGTCGGCACCACGCTTGGCGAGGAAGTCCTGCACCTTGTTCAGGTACTCGCGCTGGATCTCCAGCGCGCTGGCCTCGCGGCCGTTGGACAGCTTCACCTTGCGACGTCCGGTCATGTCGTGGCTGATCTCACGGATCGCCCGGATCGGGTTCTCCAGCGACAGGTCACGCAGCGTCATGCCGCTTTCGATCATGCGCAGGACGAGGTCCGTGCTCCCGACCTTCAGCAACGTCGTGGGCTCACTCATGTTCGAGTCGCCCACGATCACGTGCAGGCGCCGGAAGCGCTCCGCGTCGGCATGCGGCTCGTCGCGGGTGTTGATGATCGGCCGGCTTCGGGTGGTCGCGGAGGAGACCCCTTCCCAGATGTGCTCCGCTCGCTGGCTGACCGAGTAGATGGCACCGCGCGGGGTCTGCAGCACCTTGCCCGCACCGGTGACGATCTGGCGGGTGACCAGAAATGGGATGAGAACGTCGGCCAGCCTGCCGAACTCACCGTGCCGGCCCACGAGGTAGTTCTCGTGGCACCCGTAGGAGTTGCCCGCCGAGTCGGTGTTGTTCTTGAACAGATAGATGTCGCCGGCGATGCCCTCTTCGCGCAGCCGCCGTTCGGCGTCCTTGAGCAGGCCCTCGAGGATGCGCTCCCCCGCCTTGTCGTGCGTGACCAGGCTGCGGACGTCGTCGCACTCCGGGGTCGCGTACTCCGGATGGCTGCCCACGTCGAGGTACAGCCGGGCGCCGTTTCGCAGGAACACGTTGCTCGATCGGCCCCAGGAGACAACCCGCCGGAACAGGTACCGGGCCACCTCGTCCGGTGACAACCGGCGCTGACCGCGGAACGTGCAGGTGACGCCGTACTCGTTCTCGATCCCAAAGATCCGGCGGTCCATGGGCATCAGCCTATGCACCACAGCCCGCATCGGTCCGTTTTCCCGCGCGGTGCCGCTCGGCGGGACCAGGACCGGGAGGTCGGTCGTCGCGCACCGCTAGGTGGTGGCGTGCGGCCCGTCGCCCTTGTCGCCACCGACGGTGCCGTGGCCGGGAGCCGGCTCGCTGCTCGCCGGGGCTCCCGGCATCAGCCGCTCCAGGGGTGTCCCGACGATCCGCTTGAACTTGCGCCGCGGCCGGGTCCGGTCCAGCACCGCCACCTCGAGCTGGGCGGCCGTCAGGGCGCGCTCGGAACCGTCGAGGGTGGCCAGCGCCCGGACCGCGATGGCGAGGGCCTCCCCCAGCGGAAGCCCGGCCCGGTGCTGCTGCCGCAACGTCGTGGCCACCTGCTCCGCGGATCCGCCCATGGCAACGAACCCCTGCTCGTCGGCGACCGAGCCGTCGTAGGTGAGGCGGTAGATCTGGTCGTCGTCCGGGCCGTCCCCCACCTCCGCGACGACGATCTCCACCTCGTAGGGCTTGGACTCCTGAGTGAAGATGTTGCCCAGAGTCTGCGCATACGCATTCGCCAGCGCCCGGCCGGTGACGTCGCGGCGGTCGTAGGAGTAGCCGCGCAGGTCGGCCAGGCGGACGCCGGCGACCCGCAGGTTCTCGAACTCGTTGTACTTGCCGACCGCGGCGAAGGCGATCTGGTCGTAGATCTCGCTGACCTTGTGCAGCGCCGACGACGGGTTCTCCGCGACGAACAGGATGCCGTCGGCGTACGTGAGCACCACGACGCTGCGGCCGCGCGCGATGCCCTTGCGGGCGTAGTCGGCGCGGTCCTTCATCACTTGCTCGGGCGAGACGTACCCGAAGGGCATCGACACGGTTCTTCCTCAGCAGTTCGGTGCGGGCGGAACGGCGGGGAGCAGCCGCGCGCTCGAGCGGACGACTCAGCGCAACGGAGCTATGGGGCCACCAGGCTCCTGCATGCGGTCGCCGACGATCTGGCGCACGATCTCCCCCATCCGATCCTCCGGTAGCCGCCGGAAGCCGTCAGCCGTCACGGACACCACGACCGGAAAGATCCGGCGGGTCAGGTCGGGGCCGCCGGTGGCCGAGTCGTCGTCGGCCGCGTCGTACAGCGCCTGCATGCACGCCAGGACCGCGTCGTCTTCGGACATGCCGTCCTGGAACAGCTTCTTGAGCGAGCCACGGGCGAACACCGACCCGGAACCGACGCTGTGGAACGAGTGCTCCTCGTAGCGCCCACCGGTGATGTCGTAGCTGTAGATGCGGCCCGACCCGATCTCCAGGTCGTAACCAGCGAACAGCGGAATTACCGCGAGCCCCTGCATGGCCATCGGCAGGTTGCTGCGGATCATGTTGGCCAGCCGGTTGGCCTTGCCGTCCAGCGACAGCGTGGTGCCCTCGATCTTCTCGTAGTGCTCGAGCTCCACCTGGAACAGCCGCACCATCTCGACAGCCACACCGGCGGTGCCCGCGATACCGACACAGGAGTACTCGTCCGCCTGGAAGACCTTCTCGATGTCCCGCTGGGCAATCATGTTGCCCATGGTCGCCCGGCGGTCACCCGCCATGACCACACCGTCCGCGTGCGTGGCGGCGACGATCGTGGTGCCGTGCGGCGCCTCGGTGGTCAGCGGGGACGCGGGCACGGCCCGATGTCCCGGCAGCAGGGTGGGCGCGTGCTCACCCAGGAAGTCGGCGAACGACGACGAGCCGGGAATCAGGAAAGCGGCGGGAAGCCGGCCGGCCGCGAACAGCCCGTCGGTCACTGGCCGCCCTTCTGCACGTAGCTGCGCACGAACTCCTCGGCGTTCTCCTCGAGCACACCGTCGATCTCGTCGAGCAGTGAGTCGACGTCGCCGGTCAGCTTCTCCTGCCGCTCCTGAACATCGCTGCTGCCCTCGCTCGCGACTTGCTCAACGTCCTGGGTCTCCCGCTGGGCGCGCTGCTGACCGCCGCCGCTGTCCTTGCTGGCCATGTCGACCTCCGCTGCTCTGGAGCGGCCCGGAAATGCGTGGGCCTCCTGCGACGATAGCCGCACGTAGGGAAGGTGTTTCGTCAGCGCGCCCCGTTGAAACCGCCTCCTGTCGCGCCGCACACTCGCCGGATGGCGGGCAACGAACAGTCCCCGAAGTCTTTTGAGGACGCGGCCGCGCTGTTGTACGCCCTCCCCCCGACGGAGTTCGTCGCGGAGCGCTCCGCGGTGGCGAAGGCCGCCCGGGCGGCTGGGAACCGGGAACTGGCGGCACAGGTGACCGCTCTGCGCCGGCCCACCACCGCGGCGTGGGCCGTGAACGCGGTGGTGCGCTCAGTACGCGACGAGGTCGAGGAGCTGGTGGCGCTCGGCGACCGGCTGCGCGGCGTGGCAGCCGCCGGGGATGGCCCCGCCATGCGGGCGTTGTCGCAGCAACGCAAGGCGCTCATCCAGCGGCTGGTCGACATCGCGGACACGGCCAGCCGCTCCGCGGGGGCGCCGTTGTCGGCCGCCGCGCGAGCGGAGGTCGACTCCACGCTGACCGCCGCAGCTGCGGAGCCCGGCGCTGCGGCCTCCGTCCTGTCGGGCCGACTGGAGACCCCGTTGCACTACGCGGGGCTCGGTTTCGCGCCGGCTCCGGCCCCTCCGCGCGTGGACGAAGCGCAAGAAGCCCAGGGCGGGAAGGCGCAGGAAGCCCGGGGCGGGAAGGCAGAGTCGTCGCCACCACAGCCACCACTCCGGCCGGCGTCGCCGAGGAGTGCGACCGAGGGGACGACTGCGCCGCAGCGCGGCCCCGCTGCCCAGCGGCGGCGGCTAGGTGCCAACGAGCGACGCGGCCGAGTTCCGCGCCCGGCGACAGGTGCCTCGACCAGGCAGCGGCGGCGTGCCGCGGAGCAGGCGGTGTTGGATGCGGCGGGCCGAGCTGACGACCTCCAGCGCGAATACGAGCAGGTCGCAGCTATGCAGGCGCAGGCGCAGGCGCAGGTGGACGCCGCTGCCCGCGTAGTGGAGGACCTGCTCGAACAACTCGACTCAGCCCGCCGAGAGCTCGCCGAGAGCAAAGAGCGCCTGCGCGCCGCCGCCCGGTCAGCCCAGGAGGCGCGGCGTGCCGCCGGAACGGCACACCGCGCCGCGGACCAGGCCAGAGTGGCGCTGGCCAACCTGCGGGATCAGTGAGGCTGGGACTTGCCGCTGGCTGATGCGGGCGGGACCCGCCGAGAGCAACAGCGAAACGGGAGCTTTAAGCCCCGGCCAGGGCGTCGACGAGTTCGGCGGCCGACGCGCACTCATCAAGGAGCCTGCCAACATGCGCACGGGTGCCGCGCAGCGGCTCCATCGTCGGGACCCGCTGCAGTGACGGCCCCCCGACATCGAAGATGAGCGAGTCCCAGGAGGCAGCGGCGATGGCGTCGGCGTACTGGGCGAGACATCGGCCACGGAAGTACGCCCGCGTGTCCTCGGGCGGGGCGGCAGTGGCGCGAGCGACCTCGGTGTCGTTCAGCAGCCGTACCATCCGCCCCCGCGCCACCAGGCGGTTGTACAGCCCCCTGTCCGGCCGCACGTCGGAGTACTGCAGATCGATGAGCTGCAGTCGCGGCGAGGACCAGTCCAGCCCGTCACGGCCCCGGAAACCTTCCAGCAGCTCGAGCTTGGCCACCCAGTCCAGCTCACCGGACAGTGACATCGGATCCGATTCCAGCCGGGTGAGCACCGACTCCCACCTTGACAGCACGTCCACCGTCTGCGCGTCGGCGTCGCTGCCGTACCGGTCCTCGACGTACTTGCGGGCCTGGTCGAGGTACTCGAGCTGCAGCTGGACGGCGGTGAGCCGCCGGCCGCTGCGCAGGGTCAGCAGCTGGCGCAGCGTCGGGTCGTGGGAGACGGCTCGCAGCGCGGCGACGGGCGCGGAGACGCTCAGATCGCCGCCGAGCCAGTCGTCCTCGATCATCGCCAGCAGCAGCGCCGTGGTGCCGACCTTGAGGTAGGTCGCGATCTCGCTGAGGTTCGCATCCCCGATGATCACGTGCAGCCGCCGATACCGCTCCGGGTCGGCGTGCGGTTCGTCGCGGGTGTTGATGATCGGGCGCTTGAGCGTCGTCTCCAGGCCGACTTCGACTTCGAAGAAATCCGCGCGCTGCGTCAGCTGGAACCCCGACTGCCGGCCGTCCTGTCCGATGCCCACCCGGCCGGCGCCGGTGAACACCTGGCGGGAGACGAAGAACGGGGTCAGGTCACGCACGATGCGGCGGAAGGGCGTGCTCCGGTTCATCAGATAGTTCTCGTGACAGCCGTAGCTGGCGCCCTTGTTGTCCGTATTGTTCTTGTACAGCCCGATTGGGCACCCGCCGGGCAGCGCCGCCGCACGCTGAGCCGCTCGCGCCATGATCAGTTCGCCGGCCTTGTCCCACAGCACCACGTCCCGTGGCGTGAGCACCTCCGGAGTGGAGTACTCCGGATGGGCGTGGTCGACGTAGAGCCGGGCCCCGTTGGTGAGGATCATGTTCGCCAGGCCGAGATCCTCGTCGGTCAGGGCGGAGGGATCCGCCGCCTCCCGGGCGAGATCGAACCCGCGCGCGTCGCGCAGCGGGTTCTCCTCCTCGTAGTCCCAGCGGGGTGAACGGGCCGAGCCGGCGAGCAGATCCGCGTACGCGTTCACCACCTGGGACGACGTCGTCATAGGGTTCGCGTCCGGAATCCCCGGCACCGAGACGCCGTACTCCGTCTCCACGCCCATCACCCGCCGGACCGTCATGACGGCAGTCTAGGTCGACTGCGCCAACGGCACCGGCGGCACACGGCGCACAGGCGGCTCAGCGGCACATGCCGCACCGGCGGCACCGGCGGCACACGGCGGCACACGGCGCACCGGCGGCTCAGCGGCACATGCCGCACCGGCGGCACAGCGGCACATGCCGCACCGGCGGCACAACCGCATACGGCCCGAGGCGTGCTACAGGTACTGCCCCGTGTTGGCCACGGTGTCGATCGACCGGCCGCTCTCCGGGCCCTTGGTGCCTGTGACCAGCGTCCGGATGTAGACGATGCGCTCACCCTTTTTGCCGGAGATGCGGGCCCAGTCGTCCGGATTGGTGGTGTTGGGCAGATCTTCGTTCTCTTTGAACTCGTCGAGGCACGCGTTGAGCAGGTGGCCCATCCGAAGTCCGCGCTCGCCCGACTCCAGCACGTCCTTGATCGCCATCTTCTTCGCCCGGTCCACGATGTTCTGGATCATGGCCCCGGAGTTGAAGTCCTTGAAGTACAGGACCTCTTTGTCGCCGTTGGCGTACGTCACCTCGAGGAAGCGGTTCTCTTCCGTCTCGGTGTACATCCGCTCGACCGTGCGCTGGATCATCGCGGCGACGGTGGCCTCCGGCGAGCCGCCGTTCTCTGCCAGGTCATCGCGGTGCAGGGGCAGGCCGGCGGTGATGTACTTCGCGAAGATGTCCCGCGCGGCCTCCGCGTCCGGCCGTTCGATCTTGATCTTCACGTCCAGCCGGCCGGGCCGCAGAATGGCCGGGTCGATCATGTCCTCGCGGTTGGACGCGCCGATCACGATGACGTTCTCGAGGCCTTCCACGCCGTCGATCTCGCTCAGCAGCTGCGGCACGATGGTGTTCTCGACATCCGAGCTGACCCCCGACCCCCGGGTGCGGAAGATCGAGTCCATCTCGTCGAAGAACACGATGACCGGCGTGCCCTCGGACGCCTTCTCGCGGGCGCGCTGGAACACGAGCCGGATGTGCCGCTCGGTCTCCCCGACGTACTTGTTCAGCAGCTCGGGGCCCTTGATGTTCAGGAAGTAACTGCGCCCCTCGGGACGGCCGGTCGCCTCAGCCACCTTCTTGGCCAGTGAGTTCGCGACCGCCTTGGCGATCAGCGTCTTGCCACATCCGGGCGGGCCGTAGAGCAGAATGCCCTTCGGCGGCCGCAGCTGGTGCTCGAGAAACAGGTCACGGTGCAGGAACGGCAGCTCGACGGCGTCCCGGATCTGCTCGATCTGCCCGGCGAGTCCACCGATGTCGCCGTAGTCGATGTCGGGAACCTCTTCGAGGACCAGCTCTTCGACCTCGGACTTGGGAATCCGCTCGTACACGTAACCGGAGCGGTTCTCCAGCAGCAACGAGTCACCGGCCCGCAGCGGGGTCTCGCGCAGGGAGTCGGCGAGCATCACGACACGCTCTTCGTCGTTGTGGCTGAGGACGAGCGCCCGCTCCTTGTCCTCGAGCAGTTCCTTGAGCATCACGACGTCACCCTGGCGCTCAAACGCCATGGCGCGAACGACGTTCATCGCCTCGTTGAGCATGACCTCCTGGCCGCGGCGCAGCTCCGCGACCTCGACCGCAGGGCTGGCGGTCACCCGAATCTTGCGGCCCCCCGAGAAGACGTCCAGCGTCCCGTCCTCGTCCGCCGACAGGAAGATCCCGTAGCCGGACGGCGGCTGAGCCAACCGGTCGATCTCCTCCTTGAGGGCCAGGATCTGATCGCGGGCCTCGCGCAGCGTGGCGCTGAGCCGGTCGTTCTGGCTCGTGACACCGGCGAGCGTGGCCTGGGTGGTGGTCAGCCGGTCCTCGAGGGCCCGTACCTGGCGAGGGGAGTCGGACAGCTTGCGGCGCAGCATCGCGATCTCTTCCTCAAGGAAGGAGACCTGCGTCGAGAGGGCGTGCACATCCTTCTCGTACTGCGCGGCGCGCGCCTCGGCGTCATCGCGACTCGACACGGGCCACCACCTCCACAGGAGCTCACCAGGGTTATCCCACTTGGGCCCAGCCTACCTTCGCTGTCCGGCGAAGGTCAGATGAACCGCCGGGAGCGACTCATGGCAACACGGGACGGTGAACCGCCGGCGCCACAGTGCTGGCCGACGTCGTGCCGGCCGACGTCGTTGCGGGCGCCGTCGCGCCGGGCGGCCCGCCGGCAGGGTCCTCGAC
>JALYNC010000139.1 GCA_030773415.1 Actinomycetota bacterium | reverse complement strand
GGCCCGGCGGCTAGAACCCGCCGGGCCTGCTGCGCTTTCGGCCGAGGTTCGGCGCTATACCTTCCGTCAGACTGCGGCGTCGGGGCTCGGTGCCACCGGGTCGAGCAGGGCGAGCACCTCCAGCGTCAGCGCCTCGATGTCGGTTCCGACGAGCTCGTGCGCGTCGCGCACCCGGGAGACCTTGGAGGCAGCGGAACCGGTGGCGTAACGCGCGCCTGCGGCGAGGGAGTCGGCCGCGGCGACGAGCGCGGCGGTGGCCTCCGCCAGAGCCGGGACGGTCGCGTCGATCCGCTGGTTCAGCGCGGTCAAGTCCTTGCCCTGTAGCTGCGCCTCCTCAACAGCGGCGAGCAGCTCGGCATGCGTCTGCGCCCCGTCCACCACTGCATCGTCCGCCTTGTCCACCACCTGGACGGCACGGCCGACGCCCATCGCGTGACCGCGGAGCGTGCGCAGAGTCGTGGACTGCTTCGCCACGGCAGCGCGGGTGGTAGCCGCGTTGATGGCCTGGCGTGCGACCTGGACGTCGGCCAGGACCGCCGCCTGACCGGCCGTCATCGTGGTGCGGTGCGGCTCGGTGAGCGCCGTCGCCCTGTTCAAGGCCATGGTCACCCGCCCGAGATCCTTCTCCACCTGAACGGCGGCCCTCAGCGCGTTCTGCTTGTCCTTGGCGAGAACCTTGGCGGCAGCGGCCGCCTTGTGCTGCTCCTTTCTATTCGGGACTTTGCCCTTCTTGGTCACCTCGAACGAGCTAACGGCAGCTGCGGACGCCGCGCCCGATGCGGGACCGGCAGGAGCGGCCTGGGCGAGGCCCGCGCCGGAGAACAGGACGGTGGCACTGACGGTCAAAGCGAGCACGGACTGAACGCTGCGGTGGCTTGGCACGTGAGATTCCCTTCGGGGAGAACGCCGCCGCTTCCCTGCAGCGGGGCACGTGCTCTCTCTCGACCCGGCGAGCCACCCGTCTGGAGCGGAGGCGGCGAAGACCACCCCTGCGGGTGATGCGGCGGGGCCGAGCAGCGGCCGCCGCGGGGCGATTCGGGCGATCGGTGGTTGCTCCATCCGGCGCAATCAGTCCGGTGGCCGCCAGGTGACGCGTTCCCGTCGGCGAGACGGCGCCGGGTTGAACGGCCTCCCGGGTGTCAGCGGCCAGACTGCGAAGCGGGCAACTGACGCGGCACCACCGGCACCCAGTGGCCGCGCGGAACTCGCCGGGTCAGCAGCGGCGCACCCTCTTCCCGTACGCCGATAACGGATATTATGTCAGGCTGCTCGCCGGTTCGCGGACACCAACGCCCCGGCAACCGCTCTCCTGCAGCCGATGCGACAGCGCTGCACGCCTGGCTGCCCAGGCGTCGCTACATGCGGCGCCATTCACTGACGCCAACATCGGCCGCCCAGTCGGTCCAGTGGACGACTCCTGGCTCTTGCAATGCCACCCGCTCCTCCGGGCTGCCACTGGAGGTGAGTTTGACGTCGCGTGCCGCGAACCCTGCCGACCGAAGTGCGGCGACGGCCTCCATGCGAGACGCCGCCGCGACGACGACGGTCGCTGCGGCGCAATCTTCAATTGGATGCGACTCATGTGAAACGAAGACCTTCACGGCAACAACCTAGTACCAACAGTGGAGCAGCGGCCTCGGCCGCGACGGACCGTCGTCTGCCAGCGACACAGTCAACCGAAGCAGCGGCCGACCGGGGCATCAGCGTCGCGCGCTAGCCAACGTGTCGTTCGACGCCTCACCACTCCTGGCGAATACGACCCAGCTTGATACGCAGAGGTGCCAGTAGGGCCAGCGCCGCCCCGAGACACCACGTCTCCCGCCGCCGATCGGGAAGGCTGGGCAGCGGAGTTGCTGCCTTTTTTCGTGAAGTCAAGGTGGCTAGGAGGTCGACGTGCGCCAAGACGGCGCCGCGAGCTCGTCGCGGGACGGTAAGCACGGAGCGAGCGTCGACCGCCCCAACGCGATCATTTCGTTGAGTCGTCGGCCGGGTGCCCAATCCCCGAGATGTCCAATGCGAACGAGGCGCCTCCCGGCTCCTAGCGGGACCTCCTCGACGTGGTGTCCGGGTTGGAGGCGGTGACCTTCGCCGAGCAGTTGGAGTGGACCGGCGTCCAGACCACCCGGTCCGCAAATCGGATCGCCACCTCGCTGAGTTGGGCACTGCCGGTAGGAGGGCGTCGTTCAGCAAATGGCGCGCCCGCTAAAGCGCTGCCTGAGGTTCGGTGCACGCCAACAACCGCGTATTCGAGCCCGTCCGCGAAGTCGGCATCAGCCGCGAGGCCCATTCCGCGACTTCCGTCACCCGCTCCGCTTGGCCAAACGCCTGCCCGACGCGGCCGAGCCCCACCAGCTGATCGCCCCGCGTCAACGGCTCAACGATGGCGACCGGACAGTCCTCAGGAAAGTTACGATCATCAACGACTGCGGCCCAAGAGCCAGCGTCGAGATACCGCTGCAGGGCCTGCTCCACGCGTCGGGACTCCAGTAGACCGGTGTGCGCCGAGTCTGAGATCACCAGCGGCCCTGGCGAATCCCGATTGAGCTCGTCGGCCATGCGGGAAAGCCAGCCCTCCGGAGCCCCCCGGCCCGTGCCGGACAAGCTCTGAGTGGGGACAAGCCAAGCAATCACCGCAGGATGCTTGTCTAGAGGTGCTATCCGCGCTTCAACGTCCCCGAACGTGGACAGCATGTATACGCGGCGCACCGGAACGTCATACTGACGCGCACGCTGAAGCATCCACTGCAGCGACCCGAAATCGCCGTACTCGACTTGCAACAGGTAGCCCTCGATGGAGGACACAAGGTCACTCAACCCGCCGGGCCCGAGATAATCAGACTGCACTCCTTCGTCGCTGATCAAGGCTGCGTAGAGAGCCTTGTAGTTCCTGAGCGAGGAGGGCGCCTCCCAACACAGGACGACCGTGTCGGGCCACTCGCCGGTCAGTCGCGGATCCACTTCCATATGCGGGTCTCACTCTCTAAGCCGTGACCTGACCCGGAGTGCCGGGCGCAACGGCTTCGCCGGACACGTTGAGGACTCTGGCAGAGATCAGAGCTTGCTGCAGGAGTTCCCACCAGACTCACCCGGACGCTGAGCCAGCTCCTTGGCCCCACGAAGCTCCCCTACCTCGCCGGACCACGCAGTCAGCACTCGGCGACCGCGGCCACCTTGTTCAGCCCCTGTGCAGAACGGCAAACTGCCCGGACGTTGCAGCCGTCGTTCGGAAAATGTAGCGAAGCAAAGGAGGTTCGTCGGCGTAGCCGAGCATGGCCAGCACAGCAACGGCGCCCGTATCGGCGCCCAGCCGCTTGGCGGCTTCCTGCAACCGTCGTCGCCGGATGAGGCGCTAAGGCGTTAGGCCGACATGCCGCTGGAGCCAGGCGTCGCAGCGCGCGTTCGCTCAGCCCGAACGAGGAGCGACGAGACCACTTCCCGTCGGCCTACTGTGCGGCAATGAGACGTGTCCCGCGGCGCTGGCGGCACGGCCGCGGCGGTCGAGCGGCGGAACTGCACTCCGCGTACCGATCGGCTCATGGGCGCGAGGCGGTGCAGGTTGCGTACGACGACTGGCTGTCGCGGGTGCTACCTACCCGTGGCGGAGAGCCGGTCGCTGCCCACGACATTCGGGACAGCGCACGTGCTCTTATTCTGCTCAACTCCAGGGCACCGCGCCGCCGTGGCTGCGGGCGGCCCGGTCGTCGATATCGCGAGTCCCGAACGCCAAGACAGCCCGCCGGTGATAGCGCTGCCCGGCCGCAACCTCCCGGCGCTGGCCTGGTCGCCGCTTCTACCGGTCGCGGGCGTTCAGTGCCACGCCGTCGATCTCATCGGCCAGCCCGGTCGCACCACCGGACCGCGGCTGTCGCCGTCCGGCCAGGCGATGGTGCAGTGGCTGGACGACGTGCTCGACGGCCTGGCGGCAGCGAAGGCGGTCGAGTGAGCGCGAACCTGCGTTGCGCAGTGCCGGCGCTGGCCGGTGTCGCCCTGATCAGCCCCGATGGAGCGCGGCGAACTGCCCGGGCGTCACGGCGGTGACCCGGGAGAAGTCGCGGACGAAATGGGACTGGTCGGCGTAGCCGAGCATGGCGGCCACTTCCGCAACGGTGCCGGTGTCGGTTCGGAGCCGCTCGGCGGCCTCCTGCAGCCGCCGCCGCTGGATGAGCCCTTCGGCGGAAGCCCTACCCGCCGGTGGACCAGCCGTTGCAGCGCCCGTTCGCTTAGCCCGAACACCTCGCAGACCTGCGCGACGCGCAGCACGTCGGGATTGCCCTCCACGAAGTCCACGATCCGGTTGATCAGCTCGCCCTCCGGATCTACCGGCAGGACCGGGCGCAGTGCAGCCCAGTACGCGTCGGGCGCGGCCTGATGTCCCTCGGCGGCATGCGGGTTCGGTGTCATGGCCTGCCGGACGCGCTCGATCAGCTGCACCCCGCCCTCGGCCAGCACGTCCGTCAACTCCACGAAGCGGTCGGTGTAGTCGGCGACAGACCCGCGGGCGACCAGGGCACCGGCAGCCGGCGCCAGCATCAGGCCGGCGGCCCAGCCGTCTCCCGTCAGCGTCGTCACCGACAGGCCGGAGGTCACGCCGTAAAACCGGGCGTAATCCTCGGTGATCACCAGCAGGCAGACCGGATACTGCAGCACCCGCTGCGGTGCCTCCTCCCCCGCCGGCACCGACCAGACCGGGAGCCAGGCGCGCCGCACCAGGCCGTCGAACTCCGCGGGCGCGGCATATCGGGACATGACGTGGGACCGGTCCCCCGGGTCACGCAGGTGAGCACGCTCGACGCTGTCCATGCGCGACCCGCCGGACCAAGCTGCCGCCCGGGATCCGTCGCTGTCGGGTTTCATCAAGTCCGCATGGTGCCCCACCGCCTAGCGTCCCGGCCATGAACACCACAGCCACCGAGTACGAGGCAGCCCGCCATCCGCTGACCGCCCTCCTTGACAGCCTTCCCGGCGACACCTGGGATGCCCCTCACCCTGCGGGGGTTGGTCGGCGCGCGACGTCGTGCGCCATCTCATGGAGACCCAGCGCGAATTCCTCACCGGGCACGGCTTCGACCTTGGGCAATTCCCCGACATCGACGCCGACCCGGCCGGGGCCTGGCGTGACCACAGCGGGCGCGTCCTCGAGGTGATCTCCGACGACGCCGTCTCCGCCAAGGAGTACGACGGCTACTTCGGACCCACGACGATCGGCGGGACCTTCGGGCAGTTTTGCGTGTGGGACATGTATGTCCACCGCTGGGACCTCGCCCGGGCAGCCGGCCAGGACGCCCGACTGACGGACACCGAGATCGAGCGCATCGAACGCGGCGCCGACTCCTTCGGTGACGCCCTCTACATGGACGGGATATGCCGCGCCGGGGTGCAACCGCCCAGCGGCGCCGACCGCCTCACCCAAGTGCTGGCCCGCCTCGGCCGGTCCCCCGTGCCCGCAACCGGCTCGCCTCGCTGAACTCACGCTGATACGGGCGTCTCCACCAGGACGTGCTTGGCATCGTCCTCGCTGAGCTCGACGGCCTCCCCGGCCGAGGACAGCAGCCACCCACCGGCCGGCGACCGGTCGACGTCGACTTGGGCGCGCGGCCGGACGCCGGCCCGGCTGAGCCCGGACAGCACGGTGCTGTTCTTCTGCAGCGGCTCGGCGATCCGGCGCACCGTTACCCGCTGCACCCCGCTGCCGATGCCGGAGACCGGCACCAGCCCCTGCAGGAAATCAGCGGGAGAATCGGCGACGGCGTCCCGCAGTTCGTCCAGACCGGGAATCGGATTGCCGTACGGGGACTCGGTGGGCTGACCCAGCAGATCGAGCAAACGCCGCTCGACGGCTTCACTCATCACGTGCTCCCACCGACATGCCTCATCGTGGACGAGCTCCCACTCCAACCCGATCACCTGAACGAGCAGGCACTCGGCCAGCCGGTGTTTGCGCATGACCCGCGTCGCGAGCTGGCGGCCGGTCTCGGACAGCTCCAGATGCCGGTCCCCCTCGACGGTCAGCAGGCCGGCGCGCTCCATGCGGGCGACCGTCTGCGAGACGGTGGGGCCGCTCTGGTGCAGGCGCTGCGCAATCCGGGCTCGGAGCGGAACGATCCCCTCCTCCTCGAGCTCGAAGATCGTCCGCAGGTACATCTCCGTGGTGTCGACCAGGTCGTGTGCGCTCACGCGCGACAGTGTCTCGCGACTCGGCCTCTCATGCCTCATACCGGTACGTGTCGTCATGTTTCGGCCGGGCGTCGTATGCTTTTAGGGATGGCTTACCTAACGGCCGCGCGGAGGAGCGTCGTGATCGTCTGTCACTGTGCGGTTGTCTCAGATAGGGACCTGGTAGCCGCTGCTGCCGCGGGGGCGACGTCCACCCGGGCGCTGTGTCGGGCGACCGGCGCCGGACGCAACTGCGGTGGCTGCCTTCCCGCCGTGCAGGCGGTGGCGTGGCAGACTGCGGGATCTCACAGCCCGTGTTCCCGAGGAGGCCCAGCGTGCAGCCGGTCAGTCCCCGCATCGTCGAGCTACTCAACGACGCCCTCACCTTCGAACTGACGGTCACCAACACCTACTTCCTCAATGCCCGCATGCTGGACAGCCGCGGACTGCCGCGGCTGGGCAAGGTGTTCTACGACCTGTCCATCGACGAGATGCGGGACGCGGACGCGCTCATTCAGCGCATCCTCCTGTTCGACGGGCACCCCAACGTTCAGCGTCTCGGCTCGATCGTCATCGGCGAGACACCCGAAGAGATGCTGACCCTGGCCCTGGACAGTGAGCGGCGCGCCGTCGCTCAGTTCAACAGCGCGGCCACCGAATGCCATGCGCTCGGTGATCACGGCACCGCGGCGGTCTTCGAGGGGATGGTGCGCGAGGAGGAGGGGCACGGCGACTACTTCGAGGCTCAGCTGAACGCGATCGAGACCGTGGGCGCGGCCCAGTACCTGGCGATGCACATCGCCCCGGGACAGACCCCGGAGTAGCGACCGCGGCTGGCGGCGGGTGACGTCCGCTCTTCTTGCGGACCGCGGGTGGACGGCGACCGGGCATCGATCCCGGCGGAAAAAACCGATCCAGGACACGGCGAGGTGCGAACGGAAAGTACGCGAAATCGCTAAAGCTTGAGAGGCAGTCCTGTCGATAGGTCGCCTAGTACCACACCACCCGAACCGCACCTTCCGACCAGCGAAATGGGGAGGCACATCATGTGCCGTCACCTCGACACCTGCCCGCCGGCCACGGCCGCCGACCGTGAAGCCGCCCGGGTCATCGCCAGCCACCCTGAGCAGGGGTGGAGCCTGCTGTGCAACGGCGTCGTCGTGTTCGACGACACCGGCGAGCTGCTGCCCGACGGCAGCGTGATCGACCCGCACCGCCCGGCCGCCCTGGCCCGCACCGCTGCCTGACCTAATCCCGGGTTCACAGCGCTCCGGCCACATAGCCCCTCCGACACGGCGCTCAGCTCACACCGCAAGCGCCTCGAGTCCCTCCACGCGGGGGGCCTGCCCCTCCTCCACGCCGGCCGCTGCTCTTCTGGGCCGGTGGGTCGCCTTTCTTGCCGTCATGCAGCGGTCGCCGCGGACACTCCCGGATGGGTTGCGGAACGTGCTCGTCTTCAGCGCCGCTGGCGGAAATCTTGTACGGCACAGCCGTCGTCTCGCCGCCGGTGCGTCCTGCGCCATGGTGGAGAATGCTCTGGGCCGCGAGTCCCCCTCGTCGTCCGGCCGTCGCCGCACCCGGCTGACCCGAAGGACATCCCGATGACCATCGCGCGCAACCCCCGACCGTCGGGGGCACCGCCTGCGGTGCGCCGCGCGCTGATAGTCAGCGGCAGCGTCGGCGCCGGACACGACGGCCCGGCGCGTGAGCTGGCCGATCGACTCCGGACCGCCGGGGTGACCACCGACGTGCGGGACTTCCTCGACGCCCTGCCCCTTCGCTTCGCCCGACTGCTTCGGCGCTGCCACATCGGGACCGCAAGTTACGTCCCGGCGGCGAATCAGTTCCTCTTCGACAAAGTGGAGCAGTCTGGCTTGTTCTGGCACATGGAGCAGGCCCTGTGCGCGTCCGCGAGCCCGACGGTGCAGCGCTGGCTCGCCCAGACCCGACCGGACGTCGTCGTATCGACCTATCCGAGGGCAAGTCAGTGCCTCGGCAGGCTGCGGAGTCAGGGCCGGCTGAGCGCACCGGTTTTCACGTATGTCACTGATGCCGCGGTGCACCGCCGTTGGCTGCACCCGGCGGTCGACGTGCATCTGACCGCGACCGAGGCGACCGCACAGCAGGGTGGCGTCGACTACGGCGTGCCGATGGTCGCGGCAGGCCCGCTGGTACCCCCCCGGTTCGCTGCTGCAATTCCGCCGGGCGAGGCGGCTCGGGTGCGTGCCGACCTGCGCTTGCCGACCGGACGGCCGGCTGCGCTGTTGGTCGCCGGATCACTCGGCGTCGGTGACCTGCTGGCCACCGTGCGCGATGTCGCAGCCGCCGGCGTGGTGCCGGTGGCGCTGTGCGGACGCAATGAGTCGCTGCGCCGACGCGTGGCCGCCGAACCGGGCGCCCGGGCGCTGGGGTGGCGAGACGACGTCCACCAGCTCATGCACGTTTGCGACGTCCTGGTGCACAACGCCGGCGGGCTGTCCCTGACCGAGGCGCTGGTGGCTGGTCTGCCTGCGGTCACCTACCGTCCACTCCCCGGCCACGGCCGGGCCGACGCGGCCGTGCTCGACCGGTCCGGCGTGGCCCCCTGGGCACACGCGCCGGCCGAACTGGCCGAAATCCTGCACCGGCAGATCGCGGCCGGGCGCGTGCGGCGCACGATGCCCGACCCCACCACGGCGGTCCTCGGGGCCTTTCTTCAGCAGCCTGCCGCGTGAGCTGGCGGATGGGCGGCCCGACCGCTGCGGTGACCCATGTGGTGGCCGGTGCCGCTGCCGGAGCAGCGGCGTGGCACGGCCTCCCCGCACTGACCACTCGAAAGCCGGTGCGCCGCATGATGCCGCAACTGGCGGGACAGTGGCGCGGCGGCGGCATCGCTTTGACCTTCGACGACGGACCCGACCCGGCCGGCACGCCGGCGGTGCTGGCGGCCCTGGCCGAGCTGGACTGGACCGCAACCTTCTTTCTGCTCGGCGAGCAGACCCGGCGCTACCCCGAGGTGGCCCGGCAGGTCGTCGCCGCCGGACACGAGATCGGCGTGCACGGCTACCAGCACCGCAATCACCTGTTCCGGTCGCCGGGATGGGTGCGCCGCGACCTGCACCAGGCGTCCGAGGCGATCAGCAGCGCAACCGGGGTGCGGCCTCGCTGGTTCCGCCCTCCTTACGGGGTGCTCAGCGCGGGCTCGCTGCGGACGGCGGCGGCCCTGGACCTCACGCCTGTGCTGTGGACGGCATGGGGAAGGGACTGGGAGCCCTCTACCGCCCAGCGGGTGCTGGACCACCTGATGCCCGATTTGGCCGACGGCGGCACCGTCCTGCTGCATGACTCCGACTGCACCAGTACACCGGGCGCCTGGCGCGCGACGGTCCGGGCGCTTCCCCTGCTGGCCGCCGAACTCGACCGCCGCAACCTTGCCGTCCGCCCGCTTCGCGAGCACCTCCCCCACGTCCCATGATCGCCGTCGCCATCGCGCTCGCCCTCACCTCGGCACTGGCTTTCGCCACGGCCACTGTCATCGAGCACCGGGTGGCCACCTCCGCCCCGCCGACAACCGGCCCCGGTGCCCTGTTCCGGCTCGTCGCACATGTGGTGCGACACCCCGGCTGGCTGGCCGGGCAAGGCGCGGCGGCGGTCGGGCTGGTGCTGCACGCACTCGCGCTGCGGCATGGGCCGGTGATCATTGTGCAACCTTTGATCGCGAGCGGGCTGGCGTTCTCCTTGGTGCTGGGCGCGTTGATCGACCGCCGGCACCCCGGCCGCCCGTTGCCAAGCCGCCGTCAGTGGGAAGCGACGGGGATCATGGTCGCGGGGCTCACCTTGTTTCTGCTGTGCGCACACCCTTCTCGGGGCACTGTTCCCGGGCGAGCGGAGGCCCTGCTGCTGAGCGTGGTCGCATTCGGCGTACTGGCCGGGGGCGCTGCGCTCTATGCGCGGCGAGCTACCGCTCCGCACCGTTCCGTGGTTCTGGGGCTGGTGGCCGGCTGCGGTTTCGGCGTGGTCGCCATCCTGCTCAAGGAGGTGGTGGTTCTGCAGCCGGCACAGTGGCCATTCAGCTGGACGGTCTACGCGCTGCTCGTCGTGGGCGGGATGTCGATGGCCTTCACCCAGTGGGCGTACCACTCCGGAACACTCATCCAGTCCCTCCCGGTTCTGACGGTCGTGGAGCCGCTCGTCGCGATCGCGCTGGCGTGGCCCGCCTACTCCGAGCGGCTGGGACCGGGACTGGCGGCACGCACCGGACAAGCGGTTGGCATCGTCCTGCTCACCGTCGGAGTGGCGATTTTGGCCCGACACAGCGAACGCCCCGCCCCGAACCCGGCGTACGTCGGAGCTGCCCCCCGCCTACTCGATACTTCGAGCGGTCGCGGTCGACGTAATCATGGCCTGGCAGCTCATCGGAGAACGCACCGCTCAATCGGCCGACAGCCCACCCGGAACGGGACGCTGCGCTCCGCGAGATCGCCCGGAGAAACCTGTGAGCCGGGAACGAGTGCGGGCACCCCTACGCCGTACACGCTGATACGGGGCGGTTGTCCGAGCGCCCCACCCCCCGGCAGCCGCTCGTTGAGGCGATTCGATCGAGCAGGTCGATCAGGTCCCGGCCGGTGATGTTGCGTTCGACCAGCCCGCGGAGGAACTCGCGGATGTGCTCGTCGATCATCGAGGCGCCTGGAACCGGACCTCAGGTCGCGTAGGCCTCCGGTGACGGGCACGTGCAGATCAGGTTCCGGTCGCCGTGGGCGCCGTCGATCCGCCGCACCGGCGGCCAGTACTTGTCGCCCCGCTCGCCCGCCGCCGGGAAGACCGCAACCTGACGGTCGTAGGGAGCAGTCCACTCCCGGACCAGCATGTCCCCGGTGTGCGGGGCGTTGCGCAACGGATTGTTCTCCCGCGGCCACTCACCGGACGCCACCCGGTCGATCTCGCCGCGGATGCTGATCATGGCGGTGACGAACCGCTCGATCTCCGCGAGGCTCTCGGACTCCGTCGGCTCGATCATCAGCGTGCCGGCTACCGGGAACGACATTGTCGGCGCGTGGAACCCGTAGTCGATCAGGCGCTTGGCCACGTCCTCCACCGTGACCCCGGTCTCCTTGGTGATCGCTCGCAGGTCCACGATGCACTCGTGGGCCACTAGGCCGCCGCGCCCGGTGTAGAGCACCGGATAGAAGGCGCCCAGCCGGCTGGCGATGTAGTTGGCGTTCAGGATGGCCACGCTGGTCGCCTGCCGCAGCCCGTCCGGGCCCATCAGGCGGATGTACGCCCAGGAGATCGGCAGGATGCCGGCTGAGCCCCACGGCGCCCCGGAGATCGGGCCGACCCCGCTCTCCGGCCCGGCCGTCGGCTGCACCGGGTGGTTGGGCAGATAGGGCGCGAGATGCGAGCGGACGGCCACTGGGCCGACTCCCGGTCCCCCGCCACCGTGCGGAATGCAGAAGGTCTTGTGCAGATTCAGGTGCGACACGTCCGCCCCGAATCGACCCGGCTGCGCCAGCCCCACCAGCGCGTTCAGGTTCGCGCCGTCGACGTACACCTGACCGCCGGCGTCGTGCACCGCCGCACACATCTCCGGAATTCCGGCCTCGAACACCCCGTGCGTGGACGGATAGGTCACCATCAACGCCGCGAGTGATGATCCGACCTGCTCGATCTTGGCGCGCAGATCCGCCAGGTCCACGTCGCCATGCTCGTCGCACTTCACGACGACGACGCGCATGCCGGCCATCACGGCGCTCGCCGCGTTCGTCCCGTGCGCGGACGCCGGGATCAGGCAGACGTCGCGCTCGGCCTCACCGCGGTCGCGGTGGTAGGCGCGGATGGCCAGCAGCCCGGCGAACTCCCCCTGGGAACCCGCGTTCGGCTGCAAAGAGACGGCGTCGTAGCCGGTGATCGCGCACAACCACCGCTCGAGGTCCGAGATCACCTGCAGATGGCCGGAAGCCTGCTCCACCGGGGCGAACGGGTGCACGTTGGCGAAGGCCGGCCAGCTGATCGGCTCCATCTCCGCGGTCGCGTTCAACTTCATCGTGCAGGAACCGAGGGGGATCATGGATCGGTCGAGAGCCACGTCGCGGTCCGACAACCGCCGCAGGTAGCGCAGCATGGCTGTCTCCGAGCGGTGCTGGGCGAACACCGGCTGGGTCAGGAACGGGGTGTCGCGCAGCAGCTCGGACGGCAGCAGAACCGGTGCCTGCTGCAGCAGGTCGTCCGCGTCGGGGACCTCCACGCCGAACGCCGCCCAGACCGCCCGCAAGGAGTCGGCGGTGGTGAGCTCGTCGCAGGCGATGCCGACGGTGTCGTCGTCCACCCGGCGCAGGTTCACGCCCCGCTCGACGGCCGCCGCCACCACCGCGGCGGCGCGCCCCGGCACCCGGGCGGTCACCGTGTCGAAGAGCTCGCCCGCGATCAGCTCCACTCCCCCGGCGCGCAGTCCCTCGGCCAGCGCGGCAGCGTGCCGGTGCACCCGGGCGGCGATCGCGCGCAGCCCTTCGGGCCCGTGGTACACCGCGTACATGCCGGCCATGACCGCCAGCAGCACCTGGGCGGTGCAGATGTTGCTCGTCGCCTTCTCCCGGCGGATGTGCTGCTCGCGCGTCTGCAGCGCCAGCCGGTATGCCGGCTGCCCGTCCGCGTCGACGGAGACGCCCACCAGGCGGCCGGGCAGCGAGCGCGCCAGCGATTCCCGGACGGCCATGAAGGCGGCGTGCGGGCCACCGAAACCGAGCGGCACGCCGAAGCGCTGGGAGGACCCGACGACGATGTCGGCGCCGTCCTCGCCCGGCGGCCGCAGCAAGGTCAGTGCGAGCAGGTCGGTGACGACGGCGACGAGCGCCCCCGCCGCATGCACCCGCTCGATCAGCGGGGCCAGCGGGCGCACCTCGCCGCCGGAGCCCGGGTAGGACAGCAGCACACCGAAGTACGGCTCGGCCGGCAACCCGGCGGACATGTCGTGGACCCGGACCTGCAGGCCGAGTGGCTCGGCGCGCGTGCGCAGCACCGCGATCGTCTGCGGATGGGTGTCGGCGTCCACCAGGAATGTCGAGCTGGTAACGCCGCGGGCGACGGCCCGACGGCACAGCGTCATGGCTTCCGCCGCGGCGGTCGCCTCGTCCAGCAGCGACGCGTTGGCGATCGGCATCGCGGTCAGTTCGGTGACCACCGTCTGAAAGTTCAGCAGCGCCTCCAGGCGGCCCTGGCTGATCTCCGGCTGGTAGGGCGTGTAGGCGGTGTACCAGGCGGGGCTCTCCAGCACGTTGCGCCGGATCACCGGCGGAGTGATCGTTGCGGAGTACCCCATACCGATCATGGAGGTCAGCTCACGGTTGGACGCCGCCAGCTCCCGCAGCTCCTGCAGGACGCCGTGCTCGGTGGTGGGCGGCGGCACCTGCAGCGACTCGAAGCGCCTGATCGACTCGGGCACCGCCGCGGTCACGAGATCTTCCATCGAGCTGTAGCCGAGAACGGCGAGCATCTTGGCCCGCTCGTCCGGGCTGGGACCGATGTGACGGTCGGCGAAGGTGTGCGCGCGGGCTTCGATCCCGCCGCGATCCACGCCGAAGGGGGAATGCCGGTCGGTCATGACGAACCTCGCAGGCGCCAGGAGGGACGCGGCTCGCGCGGTGCGCGGCCGGGCAGTGCCCCTCCCCCTCTGTATCCGCGGCCTGATGATGCCGCGACCTGAGAGCTTCACCCCGAGGGGCTTGCACCGTCGGTGGGGCGGATCCGGCGCACCGGACGTTGCCCGCTTTCCAGAGTTGCCTCGCCCGCACGGTAGCTGGGCCTGAGAGATTCCGGGGAGTTTGCTCCTTCGGCGTCCCACGCTGGCGACGTGGGAACTCTCCCGCGCGAGGTCGGTAGCGAACCCGACTCTACCAGCGCGAAAGCGTCATGCAGAGGTGCGACGGCGCCGGCGGCCGGCGAGTTCGTCGGTCGCCTCGGCGCCGGCGAGCAGCTCGGCGGGCTCGGCCGCCCGCTCCCCCGGCAGCGACGCCAGGGTGCCCTCGACCTCCCGGGCAACGCGGCCGACGGCGATGCCGAAGACCCCCTGGCCACCCTGCACCAGGTCGACGATCTCGTCCGGCGAGGTGCACTCGTAGACCGTCGCGCCGTCGCTCATCAGCGTCATGTTCGCCAAATCCTCGACGCCCTGCTCACGCAGCTGGTCGATGGCGGCACGGATGTTCTGCAGCGAGACGCCGGTGTCCAGCAGCCGTTTGACCAGCTTGAGCACGAGGATGTCGCGGAAGGAGTACAGCCGCGCGGTTCCGGAGCCGGCCGCACCGCGGATGCTCGGTGAGACGAACCCGGTGCGCGCCCAGTAGTCCAGCTGCCGGTAGGTGATGCCGGCCGCGGCGCAGGCGGTCGGCCCGCGGTACCCGATGTCGTGCGGGCGCTCCGGCCGGCCGTCGTCGAACAGAGTGCCCTGCCCGTCGGCGGGCTGCCGGGGATCGGACGTGCCGCCCCCATGCCCTCGACCCCGCTGCGCGTCCACTCCGGCCTCCGCCTCTGACCACCACCGCATGCGCCAATGCATACCGGACGAGCGGTACTGCCACTCGCCGAACGGTAGAAACCCCTGTCTCCGGAGTCAATCGTCGACCTCGGCGCGTCGCGCCGGTCATCCTCTACTGGAGGTCGAGCTCAAGCGCCGCTCAGGACTCGGTGCTGAAGTCCTCCGGGGAGATGTTGTCCAGGAACTCGCGGAACTTCTCCACCTCGTTGTCCTGCTCGTCCGGAATGGCAATTCCGGCGTCCTCCAGCACCGACTCGTCGGCGTAGATCGTGGTGCCCGCGCGCATCGCGAGAGCTATCGCGTCCGACGGCCGCGCCGACACCCGCAGGCCGTCGGAGAACACCAGGTCGGCGTAGAACACGCTCTCCCGCAGCTCGGTGATGTGGATGGCCTGCAGATCCCCCGACAGCGCGGTGACGACGTCCTTGAGCAGATCGTGCGTGAGCGGGCGCGGCGGCACGATCCCCTGCTGGGCGAACGCGATGGCGGTGGCCTCCACGGCACCGATCCAGATCGGCAGGTACCGCTCGCCGTCCACCTCTTTGAGCAGGACGATGGGCTGCTGCGAGGGAAGTTCGACGCGGACGCCCACGACGCTGAGCTTGTTCAAGGGTGCTCCCGCATCAGCTGGATCGGCATTCAGGTCTGATCTGCACGGTACCCGACAGCATGGCGCCGAATCGCTGTCGTAGCGCGCCGGCCCGCTGGTTCTGAGGGCGGCGTCAGGCGCGCGGCTGTGCCCGCAACGCGGACCGGACCAGTGCGGAGTGCAACTTGATCGACAGCGCGGCGAGCTGGGCACTCGCCTCCTCCGCGCGGGCGGCCGCCTCGGCACCCCGCTGGCGGCGCAGCGGCGTCACCACCTGCTCGATCAACCCGACCTCCCGGTCCGCCGCTGTCTTGAACGAGCGCAGGTGCCGGGCCTCGATACCGAACTGCGACAGCTCGGCGACGGTGCGCGCGGTGGCGAGCGCGTCCCCGTCGTAGTGGCTGCTGGCGGGGCGGGGGCGGATCAGCCCGAACTGCTCCAGCTGATCCAGCTGATCAGGCTCCAGGCCGGACGCTCCCAGCAGTTCCTGCCGGGACAGCCGCATCTCGCTCACGCCGCGGACGAAGGTGGCCGCCTCGGGGAGGCCGTCACTGCCGCCGGCCCCCTCCGGCACGCGGGGAGCGCCGGCCGGCAGCGGTGGCGGCTCCAGCCCTCGGTCGAGCGCCTCCAGGTGGTCCCGGATGACCTTCAGGGGCAGGTAATGGTCGCGCTGCACCGACAGCACGTATCGCAGGCGTTCGACGTCCTGTCCCTCGAACTTGCGGTATCCGGAGGGGCTGCGCTGCGGCTGGACGAGCCCGGCCGCCTCCAGAAAGCGGATCTTGGAGATGGTGACGTCCGGAAAGTCGCGGCGCAGCTCAGTGAGCACCTCACCGATGCTCAGCGAGCGGGAAGACAACCCGGGCTCACCCGTCGCCGGAGGTGAGGAAGACAAGCCGGAACTTGCCCACCTGCACCTCGTCTCCCCCGGTCAGAACCGCCTCGTCGATGCGATCGCGGTTCAGGTAGGTGCCGTTGAGGCTGCCGACGTCGCGCACCGAGAAGGCGTCGTCACGCCGGACGAACTCGGCGTGACGGCGCGAGACCGTGACGTCGTCGAGGAAGATGTCGCTCTCGGGATGCCGGCCGGCGGTGGTCACGTCCTCATCGAGCAGGAAGCGGCTGCCGGCGTTGGGCCCGCGCTGCACCACGAGCATGGCCGACCCCTGCGGCAGGGAGTCCACCGCCGCCTGGTCACTGAAGGTCAGGTCCTCGTTGCCCTCAACGTCGAGCGACTCGATCCCGGACAGCGAGATCGTGGAGGTGGCGTCGCTGGGCACGTCGCCCACCGGAGCTCCGGCCCGGGCCAACTGCGCGCCGCAATGGGCGCAGAAGCGGCTGTCCGGCGGGTTCTGGTGACCACACGAACTGCAGAAAACGCTCGACATGCTGGCGCGACTCCGCTCTCGGACGCGATTCCTCGCGACAGTCGACACCCGGTCGAACCGGGCGGTTTCGTTACCGCGAGTGGGCGGCGATGTACCAAACTAGTTGCGGGCCGACGGGCCCCGCAACCGGTTGCTCCGCCGGTGCGAAGCTCGGCCCCGATCTTGCCTGGCAGCTCAGCCGGCCGCAATGATCCCCTGGTACCCCGCTGCGTCGAGCAGCCCGTCCAGCGCCGACGCGGAGCTGGGCGTGATTTTGAGCATCCACCCCTCGCCGTAGGGGTCGGAGTTCACCAGCTCCGGCTGGGCGTCGAGCGCCTCGTTCCGCCCACTCACCACGCCCGCCACCGGGGCGTACAGATCCGAGACGCTCTTGGTCGACTCGATCTCACCGATCGCCTGCCCAGGCTGCACCTCGAGGCCGACCTCCGGAAGCGACACGTACACGATGTCGCCGAGCGCCTCCTGGGCGAAGTCGGTGATCCCGACCTGCAGATCGTCCCCGTCGCTACGGACCCATTCGTGCTCAGCGGTGTACTTCGCGTCCTCGGGGAGCACGGGACCCTCTTCCTGTCGGCGGGCTGGCGGTCGACATCTCTGGCGGGCATGCGCTCGCGGCCAGTAGCTGCGGGCCCGCTTTCACGGCGACGCCACAGGCGCCGGGCGAGCGTAACGAGGGGTCTCGATCGGTCGCAAGGCACTCACCGTCAGTCGGGGAAAGCGCTCGATCTGCGTATCGGCGCCAGGCAGCTCGGCGACGGTGTCGACGATGCCCCCCGGAATTCCGAGCGCCGAAGTCAGCGTGGCGGGGTCACCGATGGCCGTGAACCGGTAGGGCGGCTCGAGCAGCTGCCCGTCCACCTCGATGCCGGGTCCGGAGTCGACCAGGTGGGTGGACGTCACCGCCCGCACCGGTCCGATCTGGATCGCCTCGGCCCCGGCGTCGCGTAGTTCCTGCAGGGTGTCCAGCAGGACGTCTGCCTGCACCGAGCGCTCCGGGTCGGTGACCGTGAGGCGGATCCCGGGCCCGGTGGCGGGCACGGTCCCGGCAAGGATGCCCAGGGTCTGGGCGCGTCGCCGGGCTTCGGCCAGCGCTGCGGCGCTGCCGCCCTGCCCGGACTCGAGCTGGTCGCGCGTCTGCTCCAGGGCCGCCACCTCCTGCCGCAGCCGGTCGGTCTGGCCCGTCAGGTCGTCCAGGATGCGGACCAGGTCTTCCTGGCGGGCGGTGCCGAGGCCCGCGTCCCGCGACGTGCTCCGGACCTGGGTGACGAAGCCGAACCCGACGAGGGCGCACAGTCCCGCGATCAACAGCCGGGCTCGCAGCCGCAACGGGCGCCGGCGCCGCCAGGAGCGCGGCGGCGGGGCGGCCGGGGACTGCCCGGCCGAACCCCGGGATCCCCCAGCCGCCGACTGGGACTCCCCCGCCGGCGCCTGGGCCTCCGGCGGCCGGAGCTCCGCCGCCGGCACGTCATCCCCGACGCTGGGCGGCGGCGGGGTCGGCCGGTCAGGCATGGAAGATGTGCCGGCGGATCGCGGCGGTGTTGGAGAAGATCCGGATGCCGAGGACGACGACGACGGCCGTCGAGAGCTGACCGCCGACGCCCAGCTGGTCGCCGAGGAAGACGATCAGTGCCGCGACGACGACGTTGGCCACGAACGAAATGACGAACACCTTGTCGTTGAAGATCCGGTCCAGGTAGGCGCGCAGCGCCCCGAACAGCGCGTCCAGCGCGGCGACGACCGCGATGGGCAGATAGGGCTGCAGGTAGGTAGGCACCGTCGGCTGGAGCAGCAGGCCCAGCACCACGCCGGCGATCAGGCCGACCAAAGCGATCATCGGCGCACCTGCGCGGGTGGAACGCTGGAGCTGCGCAGCGCGAGCACCGGCGCGGCCGGCAGGTGCACCGCGTCCACCGGAAGCACGGAGAACCCGAAGCCGTACACCGAGCTGTACGTCTCGAGCCGGCTGGCCGCCGCCGTCTCGGCGAAGCGGGCGTGCAGCGTCCGCGGATCGCCCACCGCCTCCAGCACGTACGGGGAGGTGATGGGCCGGAAGTTGACGAGAATGGTCGACCCGGCGGTGCGGATGGCGCTGGTGGTGGTGAGCCGCTGCCCGTTCACGGCAACCGCTTCAGCACCCGCCGCCCACAGGCCGTTCGCCAGCAGTTGGACGTCACGGTCGAGCACCCGGCTGTCCACCGACTCCGGCGAGTCCGTCGGGTCGGAGATGCTCACCCGCAGCCCAGATCCCACGACCGGCACAGCGGCCGTCGCCAGTTCGAGCACCGCCAGGCGGCGCGCCTCGGCCTCGCCGCGCGCCGAGGCGGCAAGTCCGGCGGCCTGCGCGGCGGCCACCTCACGGCGGAGCCGGTCGGCCCGGTCGGCCAGCTCGGCCCTGGCTCCCTCCCGCTCCTGCGCCTCGGCGACCAGCATCGCCCTCGTCCGCTGCGCGGACGGCTTGTCGATGCGGGCGTTCGCCGCCGCTCCGGTGAACAGCACGCCGGCGCACAGCATCGCGGCCAGCAGGGCGACCCGGCTCCGCGACGTCTGGCCGTCACCGGCCGGCGCCCCGGCCGCTTTCCGGCGGGCGGCCGCTTCGGCGTACCCCTGGTCGACGGCGTTGGCCATCAGATCGACCAGCAGGGACATGGAGGCGTCCGGACGGCTGCGCCCGGCGTGCGGCACGGCCAAGCCCGCCGCGGGGCCGCCGGGCTGGGACGGCTCGCCGGCGGCGCCCTGGGGTGGGGCCGGATCGCCGGTCGTGGCGGGACTCTCGGGAGGCGCCGGCTCGCCGGCCGGGGCGCCAGGCATCCGCGGTAGGGCAGCGAGTCGCTCAGTCACGCGTCGCCGGCCCCGTCATGGCCGCAATTGTCGCCGCCGGGAAGCGTCGGCGCTCTGCGACGCACCGGCGCGGGGCTGGCCGGCAGGCGCGGGTGCGTCAATGACCGGCCTTGTCGATGACCGCGCACCACTCGTCCAGCAGAGCCGTCGCCGCCTCCCGGTCCGGGGCCTCGGCCCACACGTGGGTCACGGGCTGCGCCGGGTCGGGGATCATCAGCGCCCACCGGCCGTCGTGCTCGACGACCCGCACCCCGTCGGTGGTGTCCAGGGGCCGGCCGGCCGCCGATTCGACCAGCGTCCGCATCACCTGCCCCTTGGCCGCCCACGGCGTGGGCACGTCCCGGCTGACCACGTTCGCTACGGGAATGCGGGCGTCGATCTGGCTCAGCGTCAGCCGGGTGCGGGCCACCAGTCCGAGCAGCCGGACGAACACGGCCAGGCCGTCGATGGCGGTGCCGAACTCCGGCACGATGAAGCCGCCTCGGCCGTCACCGGCCAGGATCACCCCGGGAGTGCCGGCGGCCTTCGCCAGGTCGTCCGGTGAGGTGGAGGTCCACCGGATGTCCACGCCGTGGAAGCGGGCGACCTGCTCGGCCACGCGGGTGGTGGTGACCGGCAGCGCCACCGTCCCGCCCCGACGCTCAGCCGCGACGAGGTCCAGGATCACCAGCAGCGCCCGGTCATCCTCCACCAGCGTGCCCTGGTCGTCGACGAGGGAGATGCGCTCGCCCACCGGATCGAACCGGACCCCGAACGCCGCCCGGGAGGACGCCACCAGGCTGCCGAGCCGGTCCAGGTCACGTGCCCGGTCCGCCGGCATGTCGGTGGGGAACATCTCGTCGAGCTGGCCGTTGACGGTCAGCACCTCGACGCCGACCCGGCCGAGCAGCGCCGGCAGCACCAGGGCCGCCGACCCGCGGGCGGTGTCCACCAAAATCTTCAGCTCCGCCTCGCGGACCCCTCCGGTGTCGATGCAGCCGAGCAGCTCTTTGGCGTAGGTGTCGTAGATCCGGGCCGGAAACGTGAGGTCGGCGATCTCGCCGGGAAACGCCCGGCGGTACTCCTGCCGGCTGAGCACCCGCTCGAGCTTGCGCTGGATGGCCGGGGCGATGTCGGCGCCGTACTCGTCGAGGAAGACCATGTCGACGCCCTGCATGTCGCCGGGGGTGGTGCGGATCACCACGCCGCCGACCGAGATGCCCCGGGCCACCTCGAACCGGGTCACCGGCAGCGGCGCCACCTCGAGGTCCCGGACGTCGATACCGCTGGCGGTCAGGGCGCTGATCACCGCTCGCTTCAGGGCGCGGCCGGCCCGTGAGGCGTCGCGGGAGGTGGTCACCACACTGCCCTTGGGCAGCACCGTCGCGAACGCGCTGGCCAGCCGGACCGCCAGCTCCGGGGTGATCTCGACGTTGACCAGGCCGGAGATGCCGCGAGGCCCGAACAGGCTGCGCTGGCCGCGCGACTCCCAGATGACGCTGGTGTTGACGACCGCGCCGGCCTCGATGGTCTTGAACGGGTAGACCTTGACGCCGCTGGAGAGGTAGGCCTCCTCCTCGACGACGCACTCGTCGCCGACGACGCATCCCTCCTCGATCCGCGCAGCGCGCATCACGTCGGTGTTCTTGCCGACCACGCAGCCGCGCAGGTTCACCTGGGGACCGACGAAGACGTTGTCGTGGACGACCGCGCGGTGCAGGAACGCGCCGCCCTTGACCACGACGTTGTTGCCGAGGACGGAGAACTCGCGCAGCTCGGCGCCAGCCTCGACCTTGCTGTAGTCCCCGACGAAGGCGGGGCCCTTGAGCACGGCATCCGGGTCAACGGCCGCGCCCTCGCCGACGTACACGCCGGGAGCCATCTCGAACCCCGAGATCTCAACGTCGACTTGACGGTTGAGCACGTCGGCCTGGGCTCGAAGGTAGCTCTCGTGCGTGCCGACGTCCTCCCAGTACCCGTCGGCGACGTACCCGTAGACCGGAGCTCCCTTGGCGAGCAGCGCGGGGAACACGTCACCAGACCAGTCGACCGGTTCACCGCGCGCGACGTGGTCGAAGACCTCCGGCTCCATCACGTAGATGCCGGTGTTGACGGTGTCGGAGAAGACTTGTCCCCAGGTCGGCTTCTCCAGGAACCGCTCGATCCGCTGCTGCTCGTCGGTGATCACGATGCCGAACTCGAGCGGGTCGGCGACGCGCGTGAGGCACACCGTCACGAGCGCGCCGGTGGACCGATGAGCGCGCACGACGTCGCCGAGGTCGATGTCGGTCAGCGCGTCGCCGGAGATGACCACGAAAGAGTCGTCGCGCAGCGCCTCCTCCGCGTTCTTGACCGACCCGGCGGTCCCGAGCGGGGTCTCCTCGGTCGCGTACGACAGGTGCATGCCGAGCTCTTCGCCGTCGCCGAAGTAGGTGCGGACGAGGCTGGCGAGGAACTGCACGGTCACGACGGTCTCGTCGAACCCGTGCCGCTTGAGCAGCCGCAGGACGTGCTCCATGATCGGCTGGCCGACGACCGGCAGCAGCGGCTTCGGCTGGTTCGCGGTCATCGGCCGCAGCCGGGTGCCCTCACCGCCGGCCATCACCACGGCCCTCATCGCGGCTCCCCTGCCTGAGACGGGGCTGCCTGGGACGGGGCTGCCTGGGACGGGCGGTCCCCGCGCTGCACGAGCGGGCTGAGCGACGAGGCGTCGCGCTCGGCGGGCAGCGACCGCTGCGACGTCGCCTCCTCGGCTCGGGCGGTTCGCAGCATCCGGCGCACCTGCACGACGTACAGCACGCCGGCCCACCAGTAAAGGGTGCTCCCCCACGTGGCGAACGCCCAGCCGAGCGGGCGGAACACCGTCGAGAGGACGTCGTCGCGCTCGGGCAGGGCCGCGAGCAGCATGGGGAAGGCGTAGAGCAAGTTGAACGTCGCGGCCTTGCCGAGGAAGTGCACGGGCGGCGGCCCGAACCCGTGCCGGCGCAGGACGGGGAAGAAGCAGGCCAGGAACGCGTCGCGCCCGATCAGCGCGAGCGCCCACCACAGCGGCAGACCGTCACGCGCGACGAGCGCGATGAGCGTGGCGAGGATGTAGAGGCGGTCGGCGGCCGGGTCCAGCAGCTGCCCGAGCCGGCTGAACTGCCCGTACCTGCGGGCGATCTTGCCGTCGAAGTAGTCACTCGCACCCGCCGCCATCAGCAGCAGGATGGCGCGGCCGTCCTGCTCGGTGACGAGCACCCAGTAGAGGAACAGCGGCACGCCGGCGAGGCGGAGCGCGCTGAGCTCGTTCGGCACCGTGAGGATGCGGTCACTGGGCCGGTCCTCGTC
>JALYNC010000138.1 GCA_030773415.1 Actinomycetota bacterium | reverse complement strand
CTTGCGCACGACCTGCTCCGGCGTGTGCCTCTTCCTCGTCGTCATGTTCTTCTCGAGCCTCCCTGCCCGCATCGCGAGCGGCAAGACTCTCACTCAGCCTGGAGCAACGAACCGGGGTCAGGCCAGTAGGGCCGCGAGTCGTGCCGCGCTCGTCCGCTTCAGTCTCCGCTCCGCGCTGTCGAGAGCACGAGGGTGGACCATGACAGTTGTCGGGACGAGCGGGGGTTCACGCTGATCGAGCTCATGGTCATTATGCTGATCCTGGGCATTCTTTCCGCGATCGCCATACCGATCTACACCGGCATGCCCGCGCGGGCCCGTGACGCACAGCGTGCGACTGACATGCGTACGGTGCGCACGCTGGTGCTGGCTTACGATGCCGAACGCGGCGCGCTACCGCGCCCGACGGTCTACGGGGAGAACAACGGCGGCGGCTACGACACTAGTTCGGCCGGGGGTTGGGTGACGTTCCTCGAAGCGGTACCCGGAGGTAACCGCGTCCCCCGGGACCCCATCAACAACGAGACCGGGGACCCGACCGCCGATAGCGGGGGATATGCGTACTTCTATTACTGCTACCACCCGCCCTGGGACGCGTACGCCCCCGATCCGACACGTGACGTCGCACGATTCGGCTACCGCACCGAGGCCACGCGCACGCTGATATACGACGACATACCCGTCACGTCCTGCCGCGGCTGACGGCCGTGTCGGCGCCGCGGGGGACGACCACGACCGACCCGCTCCTGCCTGCCAGCACGTTGGGCCAGCTGTAATGCTCAGCGCTGTTCGCCTCGGTCAAGACCTCACGCGGCGCGCTGACGCCGACCAACCGTCCGGCCGCTAGCAGGGCGATGCGGTCGGCGTATTGCGAGGTCAGAGTCAGATCGTGCATGGCCCAGACGACGGTCAGCTCCTGCTCGCGCCGGACCCACTTGCGGGGACGACCAGCCCTTCAACCGAGGACTACATCACGGCACGGTGTAGGCATCTGCTTCTCCCTCGAGAGTGTCCACGGCATGGTGCGGTAGTTCCGCTGCCGGCGTCAGCCCCGTGCCCGCTAGGCCACGGACATCCCAAGCGTCTTCGTGAATAGGTGCTCGGTGGTGTTGCTCAGGTCGTGTAGCCCCCGGATTTCCGGCTGCATCTCCCACCCGCACGCGGCATACAGCCGGTGCGCCTCCAGGAACCGGGTGTCGGACCAGAGCACCAGGTCCCGGCAGCCTCGTGCGGCCGCCTCCCGCTCCACCACGCGGACCAACCGGGCGCCCAGGCCTCGGCGGCGGGCCGCGGCAGCCACGTACAGCGACTTCAGCTCCCGGCCGCGCAGCCCAGCGCAGCCCACCACGCGACCGTCGAGCTCCGCCACCCACAACCGGCC
Source organism: Actinomycetota bacterium (assembly GCA_030773415.1). Taxonomy (GTDB): domain Bacteria; phylum Actinomycetota; class Actinomycetes; order JALYNC01; family JALYNC01; genus JALYNC01. Next base: position 30,249 of record JALYNC010000138.1, on the reverse strand, counting down.
GCCGCACGCGCCGTAGGCGGTGGCGGGCGACCGCAACCACGGCTCCTCCGCGTCGACGTCGAGCACGCACCCCGGGTACTCGGCCCAGCAGCTGCCGATCAGTTCGATGAGGGCGGCCGAGTCGTCGTCGCGGGCGTCGCGCAGCACGGGGAGCGGCCGGCGCATCGAGATGTGCTCGATCCCGGCCTCCAGGTACCCCTCGCCGAATGCCGTGTACCCCGCCCGGTCGTAGAACCGCCGGGCATGCGTCTGCGCGTGCAGTTCGACCTCAGTCAGGCCGAACTCCTCGGCCGCCCGCTCCAGCGCCTGCAGCAGCGCCGCGCCGATGCCGCGCCCGCGGAACGGCTCGAGCACCGCGAGCCGCCCGATCCGGCCGCTGTCGCCGTGCCGGACGAGCCGCCCCGCACCGATCACCGTGCCGTCCAGCTCGGCGATGACATGCACCGCTGCCGCGTCCCGGTCGTCCCGCTCGATCGACTCCGGGACGCCCTGGCCGACCGTGAACACCTCGCGCCGGACGGCGTACGCGGCGGCCAGCTCCTCGTCAGTGGTGACCGGCCGGGCGAGGGGCGTCACCCGGTCAGGACTCCGCACGCAGCAGCTCCAGCGCGGCGGCCAGGTCCGCGGCGTACGGGCTGGTGAACGTGACCGGCCGGCCGTCGCCCGGGTGGTCGAAGCTGAGCCGGACCGCGTGCAGCCACTGCCGGCCGAGCGAAAGCCGGGCGGCGAGCGACGGGTCCGCACCGTAGGTGAGGTCGCCGACGCAGGGGTGGCGCACCGCCGACATGTGGACGCGGATCTGATGGGTCCGACCCGTCTCCAGCCCGACGTCCAGCAGGGTCGCCGACCGGAAGGCCTCCACGGTGTCGTAGTGGGTCACGCTGTCCCGGCCTCCCGCGATCACCGCCATCCGGTAGTCAGCCGTGGGATGCCGCCCGATCGGCGCGTCGATGGTGCCGCGAAAAGGGTCGGGGTGACCCTGGACCAGCGCGGCGTACCGCTTGTCGACCGTTCGCTCGCGGAACGCTGTCTTGAGCGTGCTGTACGCGCCCTCGCTCTTGGCGACGACCATGAGCCCGCTGGTCCCCACGTCCAGCCGGTGGACCACACCCTGCCGCTCGGCCGCGCCTGACGTGGCGACCCGGTGCCCGGCCGCCGCCAGCGCTCCGACGACCGTCGGGCCGTCCCACCCGGGGCTTGGATGGGCGGCCACCCCGGCCGGCTTGTCCACCACGATCAGGTCGTCATCCTCGTGCACGATCGTCATGCCGGGGGCGGGCAGCGGCTGGACCGCGACCAACTCCGCCGCCGCCGGCGCGGTCGGCAGCTCGACCTCCAACCAGGCGCCCGCAGTCAGCCGGTCCGACTTGCTGCCCGGCCGTCCGTCGACCGTCACGGCGCCGTCCGCGGCGATCTGCGCCGCGGCGCTCCGGGTGATCCCGAACAGGCGCGCCAGCCCGGCATCGAGCCGCAGCCCCTCCAGGCCGTCCGGGATCGGAACGGCGCGGCGGTCACCCACGCGGCTCCTCCTGCTTGCGATCCGGCCCCAGAGCCGAATCCCCATCCCGAGGTCCGGCATACTCGCTCGGGGAGTCGTCCGCCGCCGCCATGCCGCCGGCCGGGGCGTCGCCCCGGGTCCCGTCGATGCCGATGCCGCGCATGGCCAGCAGCACGGCCAGCCCGCCGCCGGCCACGATGGCCGAGTCGGCGACGTTGAACGCCGGCCAGTGCGGCACGGAGATCCAGTCCACGACATGCCCGCGGAACGGTCCGGGTGACCGCAGCAGCCGGTCGACCAGGTTGCCGCTGGCGCCGCCCAGCAGCAACCCCAGGCTCAGCGCCCACCCGGAGCTGCGCACCTGCCGCGCCGTGCGCGCGATGAAGGCCACGACGCCGAGCGCGATCAGTGTGAACAGCACCGTGGCGCCGGCGCCGATGCCGAAGGCCGCACCGGGGTTGCGCGTGTGCAGCAGTGTCAGCAGGCCGCCGAGCAGTTGCACCGGAGGACGGCCTTCCAGCCGGTCGACGACGACCACCTTGGTGGCGATGTCGAGGGCGAGCGCCAGGACGGCAACGCCGACCAGTAACCGGACCCGACCGGAGCCCGGCGGGGCGCAGTCCTCCCCCGTCAGCGGCGTTCCTCGCGTTGCTTGCATGGCACACATAGTGTCGCGCGTGGGAACGCCTGCAATCGCGCCTTACCGATGGGCTTGCCGCAGCCCTCGCACGCGCCGTACGTCGACTTGTTCAGGCGCTCGAGCGCCCGCTCGACCTGAGCCAGCAGGCTGCGGCTGTTGTTCGCCAGCGACATCTCGTGCTCACGCTCGAACGTCTTGCTTCCGGCGTCCGCCTGGTCGTCCCCGGCCCCGTCACCCGACCCGTCCCGCTGCAGGGCCATCATGGCGGACTCGGCGTCGCGGATCTCGGTGCGCAGCTCGGTGGCGGCGCGGTCCAGATCGGCGCGGATGTCGACCAGCTCCGAGTCCGTCCACGGCTCCTCACCGGTGAGCACCGGCGTCGGCCCCGCGGCGGTGGCCGTGCCTGCCTTGCCGGTCGAGTTACTTGCGGACTTGCCACTGGTGCTCGCGGGCTTGTCGGCGGTGGCGACGGTGCCGGTCGTGGTGCGGGGCCGGCGGCTCCTGGCCGTGTGCTGGTCGGTCATGGCTCCGCTCCTCAAAATTCGTCTTCCGACGATCACAAGATCGGCGGCTTCGGCAGCGTAGGCCCCCGGCGAAGGCAGGGCAATGGTTTCGGAGCGTTTGTGACGAGTCTCGCTCTGTAACCGATACCTGACCGAGGCCGAAAGAAGCGTCTCGGCCCCGATGTGCGCCTTGCCTGCCCCTCGCGCCGGTGGCCCGCCGCGCCCTGCCAACGTCCTGGGGTCAGCAGAAGTGCCCGCCGGGACAGGTCGCTGCCGGCACTGCAGGACGTGCCGCGGGCACACTGCAGGACGTGCCGGCGGGGACCCCTGCTCAGTGGCCGGCTCCGTTACAGTGGACCCGCTACGACGGGGACGAGTAGCGGCGGACGCAGCCCGCAGCGATCCGGGGACGGTGCGAGCCCGGAGGCGTGCTCGCCGTGAAGATCACCCCTGAGCTGCCGGAGGAACGGGCTGCGAGCCGGCCCCAGTAGAACCGGTGCGGGTACTCGAGCGGGGCCGCGTGCGGCTCAAGGAGGGTGGTACCGCGGGACGGCCGGGTTCCCGGACGTCTCGTCCCTCCGCCGGACCAGCCGCCCAGCTGGACGACGCCAGGAGTGCCGCCGATGTTCCGCCCGCTACCCCACTCGGTCGACCTTCCCGCCCTGGAGCGGGAGGTGCTGGAGCGCTGGAACTCCGGCGGAGTCTTCGCGCGGGCGTTGGAGCAGACCGCGGACGGCCCGCGCTGGTCGTTCTTCGAGGGCCCGCCCACCGCGAACGGCAAGCCAGGCGCTCATCACGTCGAGGCAAGGGTCTTCAAGGACCTGTTCCCCCGGTTCAAGACCATGAAGGGCTACTTCGTGCCCCGCCGGGCCGGCTGGGACTGCCACGGGTTGCCGGTCGAGCTGGCCGTGGAGAAGGAGCTCGGTTTCTCCGGCAAGGAGCAGATCGAGGCGTACGGCATCGCCGAGTTCAACGCCCGCTGCCGGGAGTCGGTGCAGCGCCACGTCGCCGAGTTCGAGGCGATGACCGAGCGCATGGGCTACTGGGTGGACACCGACTCCGCCTACTGGACGATGCACTCGTCCTACGTGGAGAGCGTCTGGTGGTCCCTGAAGCAGATCTTCGACAAGGGGCTGCTGGTCGAGGACTACCGCGTCACCCCCTACTGCCCGCGATGCGGCACCGGCCTGAGTGATCACGAGGTGGCCCAGGGATATCTGACGGTCACCGACCCGAGCGTCTACGTGAAGCTGCCGGTGACCTCCGGGCCGCTGGCCGAACGGGGTGCCGCCCTGCTGGTCTGGACCACGACGCCCTGGACGCTGATCAGCAACACCGCCGTCGCCGCCCACCCCGAGGTGACGTACGCGTTGACCCGCACCGGCGACGGCGAGCTGCTCGTGGTCGCTGAACCGCTGGTGACGAAGGCACTCGGCGAGGACGCCGAGGTGCTGGAACGGATCGCCGGCTCGGACCTGGTCGGCACCCGGTACTCCCGCCCGTTCGAGCTCGTCGACTTCTCCGGCTTGCCGGACGCGCACTTCGTGGTGCCCGCCGACTACGTCACGGTCGAGGACGGCACGGGACTGGTGCACCAGTCCCCCGCCTTCGGCGCCGAGGACATGGCGGTCGCCCGTCGCCACGGGCTGCCCGTGGTTAACCCGGTGCAGCCGGACGGGCACTTCTCCCCCGACCTGCCACTGGTCGGGGGGCAGTTCTTCAAGGCTGCCGACGCCGACATCGTCGCGGACCTGCGCGAGCGAGGCCTGCTGCTGCGGCTGGCCCCGCTGGAGCACAGCTATCCGCACTGCTGGCGCTGCGACACGGCGCTGATGTACTACGCGCTGCCCAGCTGGTACATCCGCACCACGGCTATCGCCGAGCAGCTGCTGGCCGAGAACGAGCGCACCGACTGGCACCCATCCGGCATCAAGACCGGACGGTACGGCGACTGGCTGGCCAACAACGTCGACTGGGCGCTGTCCCGCAACCGGTACTGGGGGACGCCGCTGCCGATCTGGCGGTGCGCCGAGGGGCATGTGACGTGCGTCGGCTCGCTGGCCGAGCTCGGCCAGCACGCGGGACAGGACCTGTCGGCCCTCGACCCGCACCGGCCGTTCGTCGACGACGTCACCTTCGGCTGCCCGTCCTGCGACGCGCAGGCCCGGCGCGTGCCAGAGGTGATCGACGTCTGGTACGACTCCGGCGCGATGCCGTTCGCCCAGTTCGGCGCCCCGCACCGCAACAACGACGAGTTCGAGGCCGCGTACCCCGCCCAGTTCATCGCCGAGGCGCTGGATCAGACCCGGGGCTGGTTCTACACACTCATGGCGGTCGGCACGCTGGTATTCGGTCGCTCGGCCTACGAGACGGTGCTGTGTCTGGGGCTGCTGCTCGACACGGACGGCCGCAAGATGAGCAAGCACCTGGGCAACGTGCTCGACCCGCACGAGCTGTTCGAGCGCCACGGAGCGGACGCCGTCCGCTGGCTGATGCTGTGCGGAGGCAGCCCGTGGACGAACCGGCGGGTCGGCCACGAGCAGCTCGAGGATGTGGTGCGCAAGCTGCTGCTCACGTATTGGAACACCGCGTCGTTCTTCGTCCTGTACGCGAACGCCGCCGGAGCCGACCCGACCCGGCCCGACGCCCCCGCCTGGACGCCCGGGGCGTACCCGGCGCCCGAGCCGGCGGACCGGCCACTGCTGGACCGCTGGGCGCTGTCCGAGCTGCACGCCACCGTCGCGGAGGTCGACTCGGCGCTGGAGGCGTTCGACTCCGCCCGAGCCGGACGGCGGCTCTCGGCATTCATCGACGACCTGTCGAACTGGTACGTCCGGCGCTCACGCCGCCGATTCTGGGTGGGCCCCGCCGACCCGGACGGGGCGGCCGCGTTCGCGACGCTGTACGAGTGCCTGGAGACCGTCACCCGGCTGCTTGCGCCGTTCATCCCGTTCCTCACCGACAGCCTGTGGCGCACGCTGGTGGCCGACGTGAACCGGTCGGCACCCGAGTCGGTGCACCTGGCCAGCTGGCCGGCCGCTGACGCCGCCCGGATCGACGAGCGGCTGTCGGGACAGGTGGCGCTGGTGCGGCGGCTGGTCGAGCTGGGACGGGCCGCACGTGCCGGATCCGCAGTGCGCACCCGGCAGCCGCTCGGCCGGGCGCTGGCCGCCGCCTCCGGCTGGGCCGAGCTGCCAGAGGAGCTGCGGGCGCAGATCGCAGACGAGCTGAACGTGCAGACGCTGGACGCGATGGATGCCGAGGCCACCCTGGTCGACTACACGGCAAAGGCGAACTTCCGAGCCCTGGGCCAGCGGTTCGGCAAGCGGACGCCGGTGGTGGCGGCCGCGATCGCCGGGGCGGACGCCGCCGAGCTGGCAGCGGCGCTGCGCAGCACCGGAACCGCCGCGGTCGTCGTGGACGGCGAGCCGGTCTCCGTCGGAGGCGACGAGGTGCTGATCAGCGAGACGCCACGCGAGGGCTGGGCGGTGGCCACCGAAGCCGGCGCCACCGTCGCCCTCGACTTGACCGTTACACCGGAGCTGCAGCGTGCGGGGCTGGTGCGGGAGGTCGTGCGCCGGGTTCAGGAGCTCCGAAAGAACACCGGACTGGACGTGTCCAACCGCATCGAGCTCTGGTGGTCGACGGACGAGCCCAGCCTCCGCCAGGCTCTGGTGGAGGGTGAGGACGTGTTGCGGACGGAGCTGCTCGCTCCGCAGGTCACCGCCGAAGCTCCCGCCGCCCCCCTCGCTGAGCACCGGGAGCCAGACCTGTCCCTGTCGCTGTGGCTGCGGCTGGCGGGGGGTTAGCTGGGACCCCTCACCCCAGCCCGCTCCCGCGGCAACCGGAGCGGCGTCAGCTGTCGGCGCCGCCGACCAGGCTCAGCTGTCGGCGCCACCGACCAGGCTCAGCTGTCGGCGCCGCCGACCAGGTCTCCGCCTGGGGCACACTGCGGGCACGGCCGGTAGCCCTCGTCGATCGCGTCCACCACGTCGACCGGCGCAAGTCCTGGGACGGCGCCAGCCCCCGGTTCGTCAGCCGCCGGCGCGCCGTCGGACAGCCGAGGACAGTCGGCGGTATGGAACAGGGTGCGGTCCACATCGGTGATCCAGACGAGTCCGTCCGCATCCGCCGGGTCGGCCGAACTCCCGGCATATCGCAGGTCCGCCTGGTCTGCTTGATCGGCGGGCTCCGAACGGGTGTCGGGCGCCTGAGGGGCCACGTGCGTGCGGTCGTCGGCCGCCGCAACGCCGGAGTTCCCGCCGTGCGGCGGGGCGGTGGCACGGCTGGCGACCGCCGGAGCAACGTGCGACCCCCGGCGCACGTATACCGCCCGAACGAGCAGCGCACCGGCCAGGCAGCTGAGCGCGATCGACGCGTACACGGCGGGCAGGCCGGCGTCCGTGACGCCGACCACCAGGAGAACGAGCGCGGCGACGACGGCCACCGCCGACGCGACGACCACTAGCTGGAGCGCTCCGCATCAACCAGGGATGACGCGCCCGGCGGCAGAGCCGTGGTGGAGCCGCCGTTGACGCTGGCGGGACCGTTGGACGACCCGTCCGGCGATGAGGCGCCCAGCCCGGGCGTCTCACCCGGCGCGAGCGGCGTCAGCGAGTCGCCTCGGCTCGTGAGGTGCTCGAGCTGCGCCTCGAAGTAGCCGCGCAGGCGCAGCCGGTACTCGCGTTCGAAGGAGCGCAGCTGCTCCACCTGCTCCTGCAGTTCGACCCGCTGGTGCTCGATGGTCGTCAGGGCGGCGGCCCGGCGCTCGCGGGTTTCCATGTCTACGCGCACGGCGGCATCGTGAGCCGTCGCGATGACCCGCTCTGCCTCGGCGCGGGCGTCGCCGACGACCTCTTCTGCCATTCGCTGCGCCATCTGCAGCGTCCGCAGGGCGGCGGCGGCCGCCTCGTTGGAGCCGATCGTCTCACCGGTGGATACGGTGCCGTCGGGCTGCAGCGCCACCTGGCCACCCGGCCGCACATCGTCCTGGGGAGGACGGACGCCGGCTGCCGGCGCATCTACCGGCTGAGGCCCGGCGGGCCCATCGGTCGGCGCCGCGTCCCCGAGACGGCTCAGCAGTTCCGCGTTCTCCGTGTTGAGCCGAATCAGCTCCGTGCGCACCTCGCGAAGGAAGGCGTCGACCTGCTCGGTGTCGTAACCCTCGCGCCACTTGGTGACGAGGAACCGACGGTTCGCCACTGCCTCGGGGGTCAGCGTCATACGTTCACTCCTCCAACCACGCTCAGAGGCGTTGAACAACACCCATCAGGATCTGCACGACGATAATCAGCAACAGGAAACTGAGGTCGAGTGAGAAGTTGCCCAGTTTCAGCGGTGGGATGAACCGGCGCAGGAACTTCAGCGGCGGATCTGTGATCGTGTAGGTGATCTCGAGCAGCACCAGCACCGGCCCCTGAGGCTGATACGACCTGGCGAACATGAACACGTAGTCCATGACCAGCCGGAACAGCAGCAGCAGGAAGAAGGCCAGCAGCACGTTGTAGAGCAGCTGACCGACGATCGTCACAGCGGAAGAACTCCTCGGGCATGTCGGCGGGTGCGGGGTTCGAGCCCGAGCCTACCCACCGTCGTCACACCGCATCTCGACCTTGCCTGATTCCGGCTCGCCGGCGATCAGCTCTGGTTGAAGAAGCCGCCCTCGGCGATGCGCGCCTTGTCCTCGGCGGTCACCTGCACGTTGGCCGGGGACAGCAGGAACACCTTCGCGGTGACGCGCTCGATGGTGCCGTGCAGGCCGAAGATGAGGCCCGCCGAGAAGTCCACCAGCCGCTTGGCGTCGGTGTCGTCCATCTCCGTCAGGTTCATGATCACGGGGGTGCCCTCCCGGAAGTGCTCACCGATCGTGCGCGCCTCGTTGTAGGTCCGAGGGTGCAGGGTGGTGATGCGGTAGGCGTCGGGCTGCGTCTCGGTACGCACGGGCCCCGGCGCGCTCATCCGGCGCACCGTGGGGGCCGCGCCCATCTGCGTGACGGGCGCGACCTCTTCGTAGCTGCGTGGCATCGCGCGGGATCCCCCGGTCTCCTCGGAGGGTGTGTAGCGGGCAGTACGCGAACGGTCCACGTCGTCCTCGTACTCCTCGTATCGGTCGTCGTCCTCGACCAGTCCGAGATAGACCGCCATCTTGCGCATCGAGCCGGCCATATCCGCCTGCCTCTCGAACTCGGGAACTGCTCAAGTCACGCAGCGTGCCTGCCGCAGCACGAAGAGCACCGGCTGGCGCGTCCGCCGCGACATCTAACGAAGGATAGGTGGGCGGTGCCCAAATAGGGCCGTACCGACACGCACGTGCGTGGCGCCCGCCGCGATGGCCGGCTCCAGGTCGGCGCTCATGCCGGCGGAGATGATCCGCGCAGCGGGTGCTTGCTGGCGAACCCGCTCGGCGACGGCATGCAGCTCGCCGAACGCACGCGCCGGCTCCCAAGCCTGCGGGGCAACCGCCATCACGCCGGCGAGCTCGAGGTGCGCCGCGGCGGATATGCGGTCGGCGAGGGCAGGGACGTCCCGGGCCGGCATCCCACCGCGGACGGGGTCGCCGTCCAGCGAGACCTGGACCAGACAGCGCAGCAACCGCCGGGTCCGCGCGGCGCCGTCCTCCAGTTCGTCACACAGTTCCGGGCGGTCCACGGTGTGCACGCAGTCGGCGTACCGCGCAATGGAACGGCACTTGTTGCGCTGCAGCCGCCCGACGAAGTGCCACCGCAGCTGCGGCCCGTCGGCCAGCTCGCCGGACTTGCGACGCGCCTCCTGGTCCCGGCTCTCCCCGAAGTCCCGAACGCCCAGCTCTGCCAGCAGGCGCACGTCGTGTGCAGGATGCGTCTTGCTGACGGCCACCAGAGTGACCTCGTCCGAGGCACGGCCGGCGGCGGCGCAGGCGGCGGCCAATCGGTCCCGGACGGCGGCCAGTGCTACGCGCATCTCCTCCACGCGGCCGGCCGTAAGCGGCGGCGTCGGACCGCTTCCGACGGTCACCGGCGCCAGACCAGGCCGGCGAAACGCCCCGTCCGGCCCTCACGACGGTAGGAGAACAGCGTGGGGTCCTCGACCGTGCAGGCGGACGAGACCGTGACGTGCCCGACGCCGGCGTTCCGCAGCTGCTCGTGGAGCCCGGCCCGCAGATCCAGACCCGGCGTGCCGGCACCGGTGGTGCACCGCGCCGCGGGCAGGCGTGCCGCGACCTCGGACTGCAGTTCCGACGGCACCTCGTAGCACCGCCCACAGATCGACGGGCCCAGGTGGACGCGGATGCTCGCCGGCCGGGCGCCCAGTTCCTGCATGGCGGACAGGGTCGCGGTCAGGACGCCGTCCGAAGCGCCGCGACGTCCCGCGTGGGCGGCGGCCACCACACCGGCGCCGGCATCGGCCAGTAGTACCGGGACGCAGTCAGCGACCAGAACGGCGAGCGCCACTCCCGCCTTGGAGGTGACGAGCGCATCCACGCCGTCCACCGGCGCGGCCGGCGCCTGCGCAAGCACGGCGACGTCGGTGCCGTGCACCTGTGTCATCCACGCGACCTGCACCGCCTCGAGGCCGACGGCCTCGGCCGCCCGCATCCGGTTCTCCGTCACCGCCGATGGGTCGTCGCCCGTGTTGGCTGCCAGGTTCAGCTCGCCGTACGGCGGGGCGCTGACACCACCGAAGCGGTCAAAGACCGCGCCGGAACAGCCGGAGCCGAGCGGGACGACGTGCGCACGCACCGGCGAGTCGGAGGCTTTCGGCTGCCCCGACGCTGACTGAGGGCCGGCGCGCTGGGCCGGCGGCGGAACCAAGCTCTACTTGAGAAAGTCGGGGATATCGAGTTCGTCCCGGTCGGCCGGGCGCCGCAGCGGCGGCATCACGCGCGGCGCCGGCTGGGAGTACCGCTGCTGCTCCTGCGGCGCTTCCGTGGGCCGCGCCGCCTGAGGCGGCGGTGCCGCAGGCGCTTGCCGAACGTCGGCCGGCCGCTCATCGGGGCGGGCGGCGAGACGCTCCTCTGCCCGCGGGGCCGGGCGCTCCGTCGGCGGCCGGAAAGCCGACGCCGGCACCACCGCCGGCCGGGCCGGCACAGTGGCGAACGGATCCGCCGGGCGCTGGGGGCGGGCCCGCTCGGCATCCGGGAGCGTCACCGATCGCCGGGCCGGCGTCTCCCGCCGTGGCTGCGCCGTCCCGTCGAAGCCGGCCGCGATGACCGTGACCCGGACCTCGTCGCCGAGGGCGTCGTCGATGACCGCTCCGAAGATGATGTTCGCCTCGGCATGCGCGGCCTCGGAGATGAGCTGGGCCGCCTCGTTGATCTCGAACAGCCCCAGGTCCGAGCCGCCGGAGATGTTCAGCAGCACGCCGTAGGCACCGTCGATGCTCGCCTCGAGCAGCGGGCTGGCGATCGCCATCTCCGCCGCCAGCGCGGCCCGGTCGTCGCCGCGGGCGGACCCGATACCCATCAGCGCCGAGCCGGCTCCGCTCATCACGGACTTGACGTCGGCGAAGTCGAGGTTGATCAATCCCGGCGTGGTGATCAGGTCGGTGATGCCCTGCACACCGGAGAGCAGCACCTGGTCGGCGGACCGGAACGCGTCAAGCACGCTCACCTGGCGGTCGCTGATCGACAGCAGCCGGTCGTTCGGAATGATGATCAGCGTGTCGACCTCGCTACGCAGCTCCTCGATGCCGTGCTCCGCCTGCACCTGGCGCCGGCGCCCCTCGAAGGCGAAAGGCCGGGTGACCACACCTATCGTCAGCGCGCCCAGGGAACGTGCGATGCGGGCCACTACCGGCGCGCCGCCCGTACCGGTGCCGCCGCCCTCACCGGCGGTGACGAACACCATGTCGGCGCCCTTGAGGACCTCCTCGATCTCCTCACGGTGATCTTCAGCGGCCTGTCGGCCGACCTCTGGGTCGGCGCCCGCGCCCAGGCCCCGCGTCAGCTCGCGTCCCACGTCCAGCTTGACGTCGGCATCGCTCATCAGGAGCGCCTGGGCATCGGTGTTGATCGCGATGAACTCGACACCACGGAGGCCAACCTCGATCATCCGGTTGACGGCGTTGACACCACCGCCGCCGATACCGACGACCTTGATGACGGCCAGGTAGTTCTGGGGAGATGCCACGTCGAGAAGAGCCTTTCGCAGTTTGCCGATCAGCGCCGGAGTGTCACGCCTGGGCCCCGTATTCAGGACGCACTTGACAGTCGCCCCGACCGAAGCTCAACGTCAAGTTGAGCGTTAGCAGGTCTATAGCATTACGTAACGGTCTGACCCGCTCAGTGCGGACCTTATGGGGGCCCAGGACGGGGCGTCAAACAACTCGCCGGGTCGTGCACAACCCGTTCGGGTTGTTGTCGGTCAGCGGACGACGGCCACGTTCGGGGCGCTCACGTCCACCCATCGCACGCCCGGCTGGCGCAGTAGGGCAGACGTCACCGCCGCCTTTCGGGCCGCGTCCTCGGGGCTTCCCCACACGACGGTGCGCCCGCCCACGCGCAGCGTGATACTGCTCGGCGACTTCACGGATACTTCCTGGACCACCGATCGCAGCGCCGGCGGCAGGGTGGCCAACACCGCGAGGCCCGTTCTGGAGGCCAGCTCGGCGGGGGCACCAGCCGAGCGCAGCACCGGAAGGCCCCGAGGCGCGGTGCGCTCGGTCGCGAAAGCCGTGCCGCCGGCGTCCACCAGCTGCCAGGAGGCGCCGGCTTGGATGACGGCCGCCGCCCGGCGTTCGACGACGTGCACGGTGAGCGTGGAGGGCCACGACCGGGTGACCGACGCGGCGGCTGCCGGCGGCAGGGCGCTGACCCGCTCGCGGACCTGGTCGGTGTCCACCCGGGCGAGCGGGGACCCGACCTGAACGCCGGTCGCCGCACGGACGGCGTCGGCGCTCAGCCGCGAGGTGCCGGTCACCGTCACCTGCCGGACGTCCAGCAACCCGGACATCAGGGGCAGCCAGCCGAGCACGGCGACGACGACCATGGTGGCGGCGACCCACAGCGCCATCGGCCGCCAGCGGCGGGCCGAGGCCCTTTGCAGCAGCCCCTGGCGGGACGCCGAGACGGCGCCGGCCGAAGGTCCGGCCGGCGGGCCCCCCGGGGAGTTCGGGCTCACGTCGTACCGGCCGGAACGTTGAAGTCGCCGACGGCCCGTACCTCCGGCTCGAGCAGTGGACCGCCGCGGGCGGCCACCTCGGTGCGCACCAGGTCCACCAGCGCCAGGACGTCCGCGGCACGGGTGGCCGGCTCGACCACCACGAAATTGGCGTGCCGCTCGGACACCGTGGCTCCTCCGACGCTGCGGCCCTTCAGCCCGGCGGCCTCGATCAGCCGGCCGGCCGAGTCCCCCGGCGGATTGGTGAAGGTCGATCCGCAGCTGCGCGCCCGCAGCGGCTGGGTGCGGCGGCGCTGGGCGCGGTGTTCGTCCAGCCGGGCGCGGACGACCGCCGGGTCTTCGGGGGTGAGCTGGAAGGTGGCGGCGACCACGACCGAGCGGGACGGCAGCTCGCTGTGCCGGTAGCTGAGGCCGAGCTCCTCGGCGTTGAGATCGATCGGCTCCCCGCCGGGAGCGGCCAGCTGCGCCGAGCGGATAACGGCAGCGATGTCCCCGCCGTGTGCTCCGGCGTTCATGCGAACGGACCCGCCGACGCTCGCCGGAATCGCGGCGGCAAACTCCAGGCCCGCCAGTCCGGCAGCCGCCGTCCGGGCGGCCAGCTGCGGCATGGCCGTGCCGCCTCCGGTGCGCACCGCCGTGCCATCGATCTCGGTCCAGCTGAACCCCTTGCCCAGCCGCAGCGCGACGCCGGGGAACCCACCGTCGGCGACGAGGAGGTTGGAGCCCCGCCCGACCACCAGCAGGGGGACGTCCGCCTCGGTCGTGCCGTCGAGCACCTCCATCACGCGCCGCAGGGCCGGCAGGTCGGACGGCTCCACGAAGACGGCGACCGGCCCGCCGATGCCGAAGGTGGTGAGCGGACCCAGGGGCCTGTTGCGCTCCACGGTGAGCCCGACCGCCGCGGCGGCGGACTCGAGGCGCTCGGTGACGTCGGCCACGGCCCGGGCGTCCGCCGTCGGTGTCCAGATGACTTCCTCGATCACCGGACCGCTCCGGACGACGGCCGCTGGTCTGCGGCTCCGGCGGACAGCTCGGTCAGGATGGCGGGCGCGAGCGTGGTGATGTCCCCGGCGCCGAGGGTCAGCACCAGATCACCGGGACGGGCGCGGCGCGCCAGCTCGGCCGGTGCGGCGGCGAGCGACGCCTCGAAGTGCACGTCCCCCGCCGGCAGGGGCACGGCGGCGGCGACCGACGCGCCCGACGCGCCGGCGATCGGGTCCTCCCCCGCGCTGTACACCTCCAGCACCACGACGGCGTCCGCGAGCGCCAGCGCGGCGCCGAACTGGTCGCGGAAGGCCAGCGTCCGGCTGTACCGGTGGGGCTGGAAGGCGACGACCAGGCGGCCGCCGGCCGCCACGTCGCGGGCCGCCGTCAGCGTGGCGGCGATCTCAGTCGGATGGTGGGCGTAGTCGTCGTACACCCGGACGCCGCCGGCCTCACCCTTGGCCTCGAAGCGGCGCCGCGCGCCGGTGAACCCGGCAAGTCCGGCGACCAGGCTGTCGAAGGCCTGGTCCAGCAGGAGACCGGCGGCCAGCGCGGCGGCCGCATTCAACGCGTTGTGCCGGCCGGGGACGGTCAGCACCACCTCGCCGAGTTGGATCCGGCTGGCGCCGGCCGGGTCGGCGACGCCGGCAGGAGGCGGGGCAGTGCCGCCCGCCCGCCGCAGCTGCGATGGCCCCGTCAGCCGGTACGAGACGCCGGACGCGCTCAAGCGCATATCGGTCAGCCGCAGATCGGCGGCGGGCGACTCGCCGTAGGTCAGCACGCGCAGCTCGCTGTCGCGCGCCGCGTCAGCCAGTCGCCGCGCACCCGGGTCGTCGGCGCAGCAGACCAGGAAGCCGCCGGGCCGGATCCGGCCCAGAAAGTGCCGGAAGGCCTCATCGACGGCCGCGGCGTCGGCGTAGTGGTCGAGGTGGTCCGGCTCGACGTTCGTCACCACCGCCCCGTCCGGTGACAGGAGCAGGAAGGAGCCGTCACTCTCGTCCGCCTCCGCGACAAAGAATCGTCCAGCCCCGGCGTGGGCGTTCGTGCCGAGCTCGGCGAGATCGCCGCCGATGGCGAACGACGGATCGGTTCCGCAGGCGCGCAGGGCCACCGTCAGCATCGACGTCGTCGTGGTCTTGCCGTGCGTTCCGGCCACAGCCACCGCCGTGGAGCCCGCCATCACCGCGGCCAGTGCGGCGGCCCGCGGCAGCACCCGCAGGCCCTGCGACAGCGCCGCGGAGTACTCGCGATTCTCCCGACGGATCGCCGAGGAGACGACCACGGTCTCGGCGTCGCCGAGGTTCGCCGCGTCATGGCCCACCGTCACCACGGCGCCCAGCGACCGCAGCGTCTGCACGCCGGCCGAGTCCTTGGCGTCACTGCCGCTGACCGGAACGCCACGGGCCAGCAGAATGCGCGCGATCCCGCTCATGCCGGCACCGCCGATACCCACGAAGTGCACGCTGCCGAGGTGCTCCAGACCCGAACCCGACGTAGAGGCCGATCCCACACCTGAGGCGGAGGTTGAGAGGTCGGCGACGGGCTCCCCCGGGCTCGACCTCATCGTGTGCCCTCCGCGAGTCGCAGCAGCCACTGGGCCAGCTGCAGGTCAGCGTCCCGCCGCCCGTGGCCCGCCGCCGCGGCGCCCATCCGGGTCAGCCGATCCGGGGAGCCCAGTACCGGCAGTAGCTCGGTAACGATCCACTGCTCGTCCAGCTGCGCGTCGGCAACCATCATGCCGCCTCCGGAGGCGACCACCGGCTCGGCGTTCAGCCGTTGTTCGCCGTTGCCGATGGGCAGCGGCACGTACGCCGCGGGCAGGCCGACGGCCGCGAGTTCCGCGACCGTCATCGCGCCCGACCGGCACAGTGCCAGGTCGGCCGCCGCGTAGGCCAGGTCCATCCGATCCAGGTAGGGCACCACCACGTAGGGGGCCGGCAGGCCGGCAGGCAGCGCCGCCTGCACCCCGGCGGCGTGGTCGCGTCCCGCGGCGTGCAGCACCTGCACGCCGGCGGCCGACAACTGCCGGGCCGCCGCCACCGCCGCGTCGTTCACCCGGCGCGCCCCCTGAGAGCCACCGAACACGAGCAGCGTGGGCCGGTCGGCATCGAGGCCGAACAGGACCCGCGCCTCCGGGCGGCGGCCGGCGCGGTCCAGGTGGGATATCGCGCTGCGCAGCGGCATGCCGACGTACTGGGCGTGCCGCAGCCGGATGTCCGGCGAGGCGACGGCGACGTGCGAGGTGAGCCGGGCGGCCACCCGGTTGGCCAGGCCGGGACGCGCGTTCGCTTCGTGCACCAGGATGGGCACGCCCAGCCGCCGCGCGGCGAGGTACGCGGGCATGGCGACGTAGCCGCCGAAACCGGCGAGAGCGGAGGCTGAGCAGCCAGTGAGCACGCGCTCGGTCGCGCGAACCGCCCCGGCCAGCCGCGCCGGCACCGAGGCGAGCGCCGGCGTCGGCGAGCGGGGTAGCGGAACCGGCGGGATCAGCGCGAGCTCGTAGCCGCGGGCGGGCACCAGCGTGCGTTCCAGGCCGCGCTCGGTGCCCAGCGCCGTGATGCCAATGCCGGGCGCCGTGCGGCGCAGGGCGTCCCCGACGGCAAGCGCCGGTTCGATGTGTCCGGCGGTTCCGCCGCCGGCCAGCACGATGTGCACGTTCAGCGTGACCGTGGCGAAGCGGCCGGACCCCGACGACCAGGGACGTCGGAGGTCGCGCGTGGGGAGATCCGTCGCGAGCCGCCATCGCCGGCGGGACGTGCGGAGCCGGCTGCCGTCCGGGCGGGGCGCGCCGTCCGGCCCGCAGCCCCACGTCCGGGCCGCCGGCGCAGCCGGCCGGGAACAGTGAGGTCGGGTGGGACGTGCGACAGGGCGCGGCGCAGCAGGGTGGGTCGGCTGGCCAGCGCCTGAGCGGCTCCCGGCTCGGTGCGGGCGAAGGAGAGCAGCATGCCCAGCGCGAACATCGAGGTGAGCATCGACGTGCCGCCGTAGGACACCATCGGGAGCGGAATACCGGTGATCGGCAGCAGGCCCACGACGGTGCACATATTGATCAGACCCTGGCCGACGATCCAGGCGATGATCCCGGCAGTGGCGAGCCGCACGAACGGGTCAGAGGTCCGGCGGGCGATCCGGATACCGCCGTAACCGAGCAGGCCGAACAGCACCAGGACGACGAGGCTGCCGAACAGGCCGAGCTCCTCACCGATGATCGCGTATATGAAGTCGGTGTACTGGTTCGGCAGGTAGTCCCACTTCTGCCGGCTCGCCCCCAGCCCGACTCCCCACCACCCGCCGGAGGCGAAGGCGTACATCCCCTGAACCGCCTGGTGACCTTCGTTGGAGGCGGTGGCGAAGGGGTCGAGGAAGCCGGTGATCCGGCGCATCCGGTACGGCTCCACAATGATCAGCAGGACGGTGAGCGCGAGCAGCCCGCCCACCAGCGCGCCGAACAGCCGCAGCGGCGCACCCACCACCCACAGCAGCGCCAGGACGACGAGCATCGCCACGATCGTGGTGCCGAGGTCCGGCTGCAGCATGACAAGTGTGGCCACCACCAACCCGGCAGGAAGTACCGGAACGAGCAGGTGCTTCCAGTAGTGCAGCAGCCGTGACTTCCGGGTCAGCACGTGGGCGCCGTACAGGGCGAGCGCCAGCTTGGCGGGCTCGCTGGGCTGCACCATGATCGGGCCGAGCCGGATCCAGCGGCGGCCGCCGTCCACCTCGTGGCCGATGATCAGCACCAGCACCAGCCCCGCCAGGGACGCGAGCAGGGCGGGATAGGCGATGCGACGGTAGAAGTTGACCGGCAGCCGGGCGGCGACAATCATCACCGGCACGCCCAGCAGCGCGAACGTCGCCTGCTTCTGGAAGATCGAGAACGACGAGTCAAGTTCGGTGTAGGCCTCGACGCTGGACGCGGAGAGCACCATGACCAGGCCCAGGCAGATGAGCATGGTGGAGCTACCGAGCACCAGGTAATACGAGGCAAGCGGTCGCTGCAGCAGCGGCACGGCGTCCGACCCGGCGGAGCCGCCGGCGAGCCGGAGGTCAGCGGAAGGCAGCAAGCCGGAGCTCACTGGCCGGACTGCCCAGGATGACCCGCGGAACTCGCACGACCCGTCGAACCGAGATGGCCGCCCTGGTCTGCACGGCCGCCGGCCAGGCGCTGCACGGTCGCGGCGAACACATCGCCGCGTTCGCCGTAGTTGGTGAACATGTCCATCGACGCCGCCGCCGGAGCCAGCAGCACGGTGTCCCCAGGCCCGGCCATGCGCGCTGCAGCGTCCACCGCCGCGTCCATCACTGCGGTCATCGTCCCAGTGTCGGCCCCACCGGCATCGTGGACGGGGATTGCGGCCGCGTGTCGGCGAACTGCCTCGGCCACCTCGTGCCGACAGTGGCCGATCGTCACCACGGCCCGCAGCCGGCCGGCCGCGGCGGCGACCAGTTCGTCGAAGGACAGGCCCTTGCCGAGGCCCCCGGCGATCCAGATCACGCTGTCGTACGCGGACAGGGACGCCGCGGCGGCATGCGGGTTGGTGGCCTTGGAGTCGTCCACCCACGTGACGCCGGCACTGCGCAGAACGGGGGCGTTTCGGTGCGGGTCCGGCACAAACCGCTGCAGACCCGTGCGTACCGCCTCCGGCGCCACGCCGTAGGCGCGGGCCAGTGCCGCGGCCGCCAGGGCGTTGGCCACGTTGTGCGGCCCGGCCGGCCGGACCTCATCGACCGGGGCGAGGGGCACCGGCCCGTCCGGGCCCGTGGCGTCGACGAGCCAGCCGTCCGCGACGCCGAATTGGCCGGCGGCCGGCGGCGCGAGCGTGAAAGAGATGTGCGGCCCCGGTGCGCCGGCGAGCAGAGCTGCGGTGGGCTCGTCGTCGGCGTTGCCGATCGCCGTTCCGCCGCTCCAGATGCGCGCTTTCGTGGCGGCGTACGCCTGCAGGCTGCCGTGCCAGTCGAGGTGGTCGGGCGCGATGTTGAGCACCGCCGCGGCCGCCGGGCGCAGCCCCGGCGACCAGTGCAGCTGGAAGCTGGACAGCTCCACCGCGAGGACGTCGGCCGGCGAGTCTGCCAGTACGGCGTCGACCAACGGAGTTCCCACGTTGCCTGCCGCGATGGCCCGCCGGCCCGCGGCGCCCAGCATGGCGGCGAGCATCCGCACGGTGGTGGTCTTGCCGTTGGTGCCGGTCAGCGCAAGCCACGGCGCGGCCCCGGACGGACGTAGCCGCCAGGCCAGCTCCGGCTCACCCCAGATCGGCACGTCGGCGGCTGCTGCGGCCTGGAGCAACGGTGCGGTCGGGCGCCACCCCGGGGAGGTCACGACGAGCCCGGTGCCATTCGGAAGCGAGCCGGAAGCCGTGGTCCCCAGCCGCACGTCGGCGCCCCGCTCGCGGAGCCGGTCCGCCGCCCGCTGCTCGGCTTCCCCGTCCCTGGCATCGACGAGAACCACCCGGGAACCGCGGGCCAGTAGCGCACGGGCGGCGGCCTCGCCGGAGATCCCGAGCCCGGCGACGCAGACGATCCGTGCCTGATCGAGCGGAGCGAGCGCAGGGCCGTCGAGCGGATCGAGGGCAAAACCGTCGCCGCGCGGCGCGCTCACCGCGGGCCCGGACCGGCCAGGAAGTCCGCGTAGAACAGCCCGAGGCCGAAGGCGACGGCGAGGCCGGCGATGATCCAGAATCGGATGACGATGGTGACCTCGGCCCAGCCGGCCAGTTCGAAGTGGTGCTGTATCGGCGCCATCTTGAACACCCGCTTGCCGGTGACCTTGAAAGCGCCCACCTGGATCACCACGGACAGGGTCACGACGACGAAGAGTCCGCCGAGCAGCACCAACAGCAGCTCGGTGCGGCTGAGAATCGCCAGGCCGGCGAGCGTCCCGCCCAGCGCGAGGGAGCCGGTGTCGCCCATGAAAATCCGGGCCGGTGGAGCATTCCACCACAGGAAGCCGAAACAGGAGCCCATGGCGGCGGCGGCGACGATCGCCAGGTCCAGCGGGTCGCGGACCGTGTAGCAGTAGCCGCCCGCGCCGCACGCGTTGCCGAACTGCCAGAAGCAGATCACCACGTACGCGCCGAAGGTCATCACCGACGTGCCGGTCGCGAGGCCGTCCAGTCCGTCGGTGAGGTTCACGCCGTTGGAGGTGGCCGTGACCATCAGGTACGACCAGAGAACGAAGCCGAGCGTGCCGAACTGGATCGTGGTGTCGCGCACGAACGACAACCGGGTGGACGCCGGGGTCAGGCCCAGCTCGTTGCGGAACTGCAGGGCCAGCACGCCGAACGCAACCGCGACCACCAGCTGGCCGATCAGCTTGGCTGTCGCGTTGAGCCCCAGCGAGCGCTGCTTACGGATCTTGATGAAGTCGTCGAGGAAGCCCACGGCCCCGAGGCCGGTCATCAGGAACAGCACCAGCAGCCCGGAGGCGGTGACGCCCGTGAGCGTCACCGCATGCGCCGCACCGTAGCCCAGCAGCGACGCAATGATGATCACTATGCCGCCCATGGTAGGCGTGCCGCGCTTGGTGTGGTGGGTGGTGGGGCCGTCGTCGCGGATCAGCTGGCCGTAGCCGCGTCCGCGCAACAGCCGGATCGCCCCCGGCGTGCCCATCAGCGACACCACCAACGCGACCAGAGCCGCGATCAGTACTGCCCTCACTCGCGAGCTCCCGCCGCAGAGTTCGTGCTGCCGGCGCCGGAGGCCGCTACCTGGTCATTCACGGGGCCGTCCACCGGGCCGCGTCGGCCGCGAGCAGCTGCTCGGCAACCCGCTCCAGGCCCTCGGAGCGAGACGCCTTGACCAGCACCACGTCACCGGGCCGCAGCTCCGCCCGCAACAGCTCGACGGCGGCGGCCACATCGGGGACAAGCGCGGCCTCGTCGCCCCAGGAGCCCTCGAGCACCGCGCCGGCGTGCAGCCGGGCCGCGTCCGGACCGACCGCCACCAGCCGATCGATGCCCAGCCGCACCGCGAGTCGGCCGATCTCGTCGTGCAGCTCCGCGCTGGTCTCCCCCAGCTCCCGCATCGCGCCGAGCACCGCCCACGAGCGGCGGCCGACGGACATCGCGGCGAGAGTCTTCAAGGCCGTGCGCATCGAATCCGGGTTGGCGTTGTAGGCGTCGTCCACGATCGTGACCCCGTCCGGGCGTTCGGCGACCTCCATCCGGTGCCGGCTCGCCGGTACGGCGTCCTGGAGCGCCGCCGCGATGTCGGCCAGGGGCATGCCGAGCTCTAGGGCGACGGCCGCAGCGGCCGCGGCATTGGCGGCGGAGTGCTCCCCGCGGAGCTGCAGCGACACCACCGCCTCCCCGGCACGAGTGACGAGGGTGAATTGCGGCCGTCCCGCCTCGTCGAGGCGCAGGTCGTGGACGGCGACGTCGGCGGCGGCGGTCGACCCGAAGGTCACCACCCGTCCGCCGGGGACATTTCGCTGAACCCCGGCCGCCATGGCGGCGACCAGGGGGTCGTCACCGTTGAGGATCGCCACGCCACCTGCGCGCAGGCCGAGCACCAGCTCGGACTTGGCGGCGGCGGTCGCCTCCGGGCTGCCGAACTCGCCCAGATGAGCCGTCCCGACGTTCAGCACCACCGCCACGTGCGGTGGACTGATCCGGCAGAGCCGGGCGATATGCCCGGGGCCCCGCGCGCCGAACTCCAGCACCAGGTATCGCGTTCCGGCATCGGCCCGCAGCACGGTGAGCGGATGGCCGAGATCGTTGTTGTAGGAGCCCGGCGGCGCCACGGTCGCGCCCCGGCGCCCCAGGACGCCCGCCAGCAGGTCCTTGGTGCTGGTCTTGCCCGACGAGCCGGTGACGCCGACGACGGCCGCGTCCGGAAGCTGCGCGGCGACGGTGGTGGCCAGGCGCGCCAGCGCCTCCACGACGTCGGGGACGACCACGGCGGGAGCACCGACCGGCCGAGCCGCGAGCACCACTGCCGCGCCCCCGGCGACCGCCGCGGCGGCGTAGTCGTGGCCGTCCACCCGCTCGCCCCGCACCGCCAGGAACAACGAGCCCGGGACCACCGCCCGCGAGTCGAGCAGCACGGGACCGGTAACGGTCGACGCCGGATCGCCGTCCAGCACGCTGCCGCCGGTGGCGGCTGCCAGGGCCGCCAGAGTCATCGGGATCATTGCGCTGCCTCCGAAGCGGCCAGGCAGTCGCGCAGCACCGACCGGTCATCGAAAGGGATCACCGTGCCGGCGATCTCCTGACCGGTCTCATGACCCTTCCCCGCGACGACGAGCACGTCGCCGGCCCTGGCGAGCCTGACACCCAGCTCGATGGCCCTGCGCCGGTCAAGCTCCACGTGCAGCTCGGCCCGCGTCCCGGCGGGCACCTCCGAAGCGCCCGCGGCCATCTGGTCCAGGATTTCCGCCGGATCCTCCGAGCGCGGGTTGTCGCTGGTCAGGATGGCGATGTCAGCGCCACGGGCCGCCGCCTCCCCCATCCGGGGGCGCTTGCCACGATCACGGTCCCCGCCACAACCGATCACAACGATCAGGCGGCCGTCTGCGGAGCGCAGGCCGGCGAGCATCAGCGCCAGCGCGTCAGGGGTGTGCGCGAAGTCGACGAGCGTCCGGAACGGTGCGCCGCTGTCCACCGGCTCCATGCGGCCGGGCACGTGCGGCGCGCCGGCCACGCCGTGTGCGGCGTCTCGCGGCCGGACTCCCGCCACCACCAGCGCGACGATGGCCGCGAGAGCGTTGGCCACGTTGAATACACCGGGCAGCGCCACGGCGCACTCCAGCTCTTCCCCGCCGGGGCCGGAGACGACGAACGCCGATCCGGTGCCGTGCTCCCGGATGTCCGACGCACGCCAATCAGCGGCCAGGACGCTGCTGGCCGAATCGCTGCCGGCCGAATCGCTGCCGGCCGGGTCGCTGCCGGCCGGGTCGCCGCCGGCCGGGTCGCCGCCGGCCGTTCCGGCGACGCAGTACGTGACCACCGGAATGTCCGCCGCCTGCGCGAGCCGTCGTCCGTACGGGTCCCCGACGTTCACGACGCCGGTGACGGCGCGTTCGGCGGTGAACAGCTGCGACTTGGCGGCGAAGTAGCTCTCCATGTCTTCGTGAAAGTCCAGGTGGTCCTGGCTGAGGTTGGTGAAGACGGCGACGTCGTACCGAATGCCGTCGACGCGGCCGAGGCTGAGGGCGTGGCTGGAGACCTCCATCGCCACGGCCGCCAGCTGCTCCTCCACCATCACCGCCAGCAGGGCCTGCAGTTCGGGAGCCTCGGGCGTGGTGCGGGCACTGGGCAACGTCCGCGTGCCCACCCGGGTGCCGACCGTGCCCAGCAGACCGCTGCGCAGACCGCAGGAGTCCAGGGCGGAGGCCAGCAGATGCGCCGTCGTGGTCTTCCCGTTCGTGCCGGTGACGCCGAAAGTGCGCAGCCGCTGCGCCGGGTGGCCGTAGATCCGGGACGCGACCGGTCCGAGGACCGCACGCGGAGCCGGCACCTCCACGATCGGCAGGTCGAGGGAGCCGCTGCGATCGACGCCGGGCCCGTCCGTCAGGACGGCGAGAGCACCGGCGGCGGCCGCCCGCGAGGCGAAGTCGGCACCATGGAACGTCGCACCGGGAAGCGCCGCGTACAGGTCGCCCGGCCGCACCGCCCGCGAGTCATGGGTCACCCCGGACAGCGGGGCCGCGGGCGCGGTTCCGCGTAGCCTCCCCCCGGTCATCCGGACGATCTCATCGAGAGCCACGCCCGGAGGCCGCGCAGGGCGCAGTGGAACGTCCGGCGGATGGGGCACGGGCGAAAGGCTACCGGTCAAGGAGCGAAGATCTTGGGATCCGGCGCCTCCGTGCCGGACGGTGCGATGCCCCTGGAGAGCAGCCCGAACTGCATGACGTCCCGGAACGCCGGGCCCGCGACCGCGGCGCCGTAATAGCCGTTACGCGGCTTCTGCACCACGACGGCCACCACCAGTTCCGGGTTGTCCGCCGGCGCGTAGCCTACGAACGAGGAGGAGTAACCGCTGTAGCCCTTGGTCTCCTCGTCGTAGCGCTGGGCGGTGCCGGTCTTGCCGGCCACCCGGTATCCGGGGATGCGCAGCGTCTTGGCCGTGCCCTCGTCGCCGGTCACCGCCTCCAGCATCATGCTCAGCTGCTCGGCCGTCTGCTTCTGGATGACCCGCTGACCAGGGGGCGCCGGGCGCGGCACCAGGCGCCCGCTGTCGTCGGTCTCGGCTGCGACGATGCGCGGCGTGCGGCGCACGCCGCCGTTGGCGACCGTGGCGTAGACCGAGGCGATCTGCAGCGCGTTGGCGGAAACACCCTGGCCAAAGGGGATGGTGTAGCGGCTGCTGGCCGACCACAGCGAGGGCTTGGGCAGGGCGCCTGCCTGCTCGCCGGGCAGCCCGATGCCGGTCTTCGCGCCGAAACCGAACTTGCGCAGGTAGTCGTAGATCTGCTGGTCGCTCAGCGACTTGCTGGCCAGGATCGTGCCGACGTTGCTGGACTTGGCGATGACGCCGGTGAGGGTGAGCCGCTGCACCGGGTGGGACTCGGAATCGTGGAAGGTCTCCCCCGCGGCCGAGTAGGTGTCGGGCACGGTGAACGCCGTGTCCGGCGTCAGCCCGCCCACCTCCAGGGCGGCGGCGGCCGTGATGACCTTGTTGACGCTGCCGGGCTCATAGGCGTCGACCACGCCCTTGACCGATGCGTTCGGGTCCTTCACGGTGCGCGGATCGCTCGGATCGAACGTGGGGGCCGTCGCCATGGCCAGGATCTCGCCCGTCTTCGGGCTCATCACGATGATCGTGCCGTCCAGGGCACCGGACTTCTGCACCTGCGCGGCGATGGCCGCCTGGGCCCGCCACTGCAGGTCCCGATCGATGGTCAGCCGCAGGTCGCGCCCGGGAACGGCCGGCCGCTCGTGGTGCTCGGCGGACGGGATGATCCGGCCCTGGGCGTCCAGCTCGGCAACGAGCTCGCCGTTCCGGCCGGACAGGTGCTCATCGCGCCACCGTTCGAAGCCGAGCTCCCCCTTGCCCTCGCGGGTCAGGCCCAGCAGCTGCGCGCCCAGCGCCCCCTGCGGATACACCCGCTTGCTGTCGGGACGGGCGCCAATTCCGGCGAGCCCAAGCTCCGCGATCTTGCGTCCGGCCGACGGCGGGATCCCTCGCGCCAGCTCGACGTAACGGTTGCGCGGACGTTCCGGGTTGACCGTCAGCTTGCGTTGTAGCTCGGGGGCGGGCTTGCCCAGCAGCGGCGCCAGAGCCGCGGCTGAGCAGGCGACGTACTCCGAGCCCGCCTTGCCCTTGCAGGCGCCGTCGCGCGCTGGGTCGCGCGGCGCGGCCTCCATCGGGTCGGCCGCGATCAATCGCGCCGACACGCTGGTCGCCAGCGGAACGCCGTTGCGATCGGTGATGGAACCCCGCGGCGCGTACAACGTGATGGAGCGGTCACGCTGGTTGGCCGCGTCAGCCGCCAGCTCACCGGCGTCGAGCCCCTGCAGCTGCACCAGCCTGGCTCCGAGCACGCTGAGCGTCATCAGAATAATGAGGAGAGCGCAGGTCAGCCGCTGCCGTGGATTGCCGAGCGAAGCTTGCCTTCCGCCCCCATCCTCCGGGCGAGGTGGTCGGCCAGCAGGGCCGGTGGAGGGGCGAAGCCCGGAGGGCCGTTGCCGCGTGCGCGCCACGCCGGCCGACCCGCGCGGCGGCCGCTGCTCGTGTCGGGGCAACGCCGCGTAACGGGGGGCGGCCGAGCCCGAGCCGTCGTATCGGGTGCTGCCGTCGTATCGGGTGCTGCTGTCGTATCGGGTGCTGCTGTCGTATCGGGCGCCGTCCGGGTTGGCACCCGCACGGCCTCTGGCGGGGCGCCCGGCAGTGGACCGATTGGCAGTGGACCGATTGGCAGTGGAGCGGTCGGGCGAAGCATTCGCCTGGCGACGGGTCGGGCCGGCGGCACGGCGCGGCGCTCCCGACATCGGCGGGCGGGGGTGCCGCCCCGACGGTGGCCGCCCGCCCGCGTCACCCGGCGGTGGGCTCATCGGCCGTCCTCCGCACTGTCCTGTGGCTTCTCATCGGGTGATCGGACGCCGGTCACGCCCAGATATGTTCCGGGAAGGGATCCGGCACCGGCGGTGGCGTCGGCCGGAGGCAAACCCGGAGCCGCCGGCGTGGCCGCACCGGTGACGCGCCCGTCCGGCAGGTGCAGGAACACCGGGGTACCCAAGGGCACCATGCCCAGGGCAGACGCACGCTTCGCGAGCTCGTTCGGCGCAGAGCCGGCGAGGATCTCACTCTCGAGCTCCTCGGCGCGATCGAGCACCACGGCGTGCTGCTGCTGGAGGTCGTACAACTTGACCGAGTCCTGCGCCAGGGCAGTGTTCAGCAGCAGCAGGAGGAGCAACCCGAGCGCCAGCATCCCCAGCAGCAGACCAACGAACGGTGCGCGAGCCGGCCGGGGGCGAGGCGCGGTGACCACCCGCAGCGGCGGACGCGACCAGGGCCGCCCCTGGGGCGTGCGGGCATGCAGCGGGGCGGTGCTCATGCCGCCGCCCGAATCCGCTCGGCGGCGCGCAGTCGCGCCGACGCGGCGCGCGGGTTCGCCTCGACCTCGGCCGCGGACGGCAGCTCGGCCCCCCGGGTCAGCAGCCGCAGCTGTGGGCCATGCCCCGCAAGCTCCACGGGCAGGTCGAGCGGAGTCGTTCCCGTGGCGCGGGCGGTCAGGGCCCGCTTGACGATGCGGTCTTCGAGCGAGTGGTACGAGAGCACAGCGATCCGGCCACCCTCGGACAGCGCGTCGATCGCGGCGGGCACCGCGCGCTCGGCGACCCGCAGCTCGTCGTTGACCTCGATGCGCAGGGCCTGGAACGTCCGCTTGGCCGGATGCCCGCCGGTGCGCCGAGTCGCGGCGGGGATGGAGTCGCGCACGACGTCGGCCAGCCGAGCGGTCGATTGCCACGGCGCCGTCTTCCGCTCGCGCACGATCGCAGCGGCTATGCGGCGCGCGAAACGCTCCTCGCCATAGGACGCCAGGATCCGGGCGAGGTCAGTGGCCGGATACGTGTTCAGGATGTCCGCCGCCGTCCGTTCCGACGAGGGATCCATCCGCATGTCCAGTGGTGCGTCCTGTGCATAGGCGAAGCCTCTCGCGACTTCGTCTAGCTGCAGTGATGACACTCCGAAGTCGAACAGAACTGCTTCGACCGATGCCACGGCGAGGCTCCGGAGAATCTCCGGCAGTTCGTCGTAGACGCCCTTCACCAGGTCGGTTCGATCGGCGAACTCGGCCAGCCGCGACGCGCTCAATTGCAGGGCCCGCTCGTCGCGATCAATGCCGATGAGCCGAAGGCCCGGGTGCGCGGCGAGCATCGCGTGCGCATGACCGCCCAGCCCCACGGTGGCGTCCACCATCACCGGGTCGGGGCCGGCCACGGCGGGGCCCAGCAGGTCCATCACCCGCTCCAGCAGAACCGGCACGTGCTGTGGGGTCACGGTCGGCTCCCTCGGCAGTGCCTCATCGTTTCGAGCGAATCGCTGACTGGTGACCGGGCTGCTGTCCTGGTGGCGGGGCTGCTGTCTTGGAGCTCAACCCGTGTGGCCAGATCCCCGCCCGCTCACCGACCTGGCGCCGGGGAAGGTGCGTCAGGTGCGAGCGAAGCGGTCGGAGATCTCGTCACACGCGTTGCCGGACGGTGGCGACGGTTGGCGCGTTCGGCGGCGGCGTGTTGCGGGCGCTTCTCGCAGGCGCCCCTTTCGCAGGCGCCTCTTGCTCAGGGCCGCTGTGTCAGGTGCCACCGCCTCCCGGGAAAGTCGGAGCGTCGGGCGATGCCGACTCGGGGCCGGCGGGAGCATCGGCGCCGAAGTAGGCGGCATACATCTGCTCGGACCACACCTCGAGGTGGTCGTTGTTGCCGGTGATCACGCAGTTCCGGTCCAGCCGGGCGTGCTGGCGGAGCGCCGGCATGATCGTGACTCGACCCTGCCGATCGAGCGACTCCATGGACGCCGTCGCGAAGAAGATCCGGTTGCGCCGGACGCGCTCGGGGTCGCTCTCCAGCGGACCCAGCTGCAGGTCCTGAGCGATGCGCTCGAAGGTGGCCCGCGGATAGACCTTCAACGACAGGTCGGGGCTCTGTGTGATCACAAGTCCCTCCCCCAGATCGTCGCGGTACCGGGCCGGCAACGTCAGCCGGCCCTTGTCGTCCAGTCGTGGGGTGAACGTCCCGAGGAACATCGCCCCCCCAGACACCTCCATCGACCCAACGCACTCCACTTTAACCCACATTGCCCCACAGTCAAGGTTCCGGGCCCCACCCGCCCTCTGTCCCAAGGCATGGCCCTGCCTGCGCAGCCTGCGCATGGCGCCTGCGCTGCTTTTGCATGGCGCGCCGCTGGGGTTGCCGGTGCAGGAGTTGCCTCGTGCGCAGCAGGACTGGAGCAGTTCTGGCACTTCGGTTGTCGGGAAATGGCTAGGAGCACACGGGCGCTGGTTGTCGGGATGCTCGTCGGGGCGGAGGTTAGGTGACCGGGCCGTCGCTGGCAGGCTCGCGGCTGCTTGCTGCGGAGCTCGCGAAGGTTGGCGCGGCCCCTTCACCGCACACTGTGGCGTCGTACGAGCGTCGCTGGCGGCAGTGGCAAGCGTTCGCCGACTATCACGGGGTCGCGGTCCTGCCGGCCCTGCTCGGCCAGAGTGCACGTCGACGGGCAGCGCTGCGGCCGGTGCCGCGGCGTGGCTGACCTGCCTCGCTACGACACTTCGCCAGCTGAGACGGCAACGCCGTCGGTCTCTGCTGAACTGGGGGCGTTTACTAGGAACTGGGACGCCGCCCGCAGAAGTTGGCCGGCGATCTCGCTGAGCCGTGTGGACGGTGTGGCCGGCGGCGGCAGCACGGCGCTTCTGAGGGAATAGCCCGTGCTGCTCGCGTGCTGCAGCCTGTACCGGGTACCCCCCGGGGTACTACCAGAGGAGCAGGCATGGACGTGGACTCGACTCAGCTGACCGACGTGCTCGGGCGCCTCAAGCGCGTTCAGGGTCAGGTCGGCGGGATCATCAGGATGATCGAGGAGGGTCGCGATTGCTCCGAGGTCGTCACCCAGCTCGCAGCGGCGTCCCGTGCCCTGGACCGCGCTGGCTTCAAGATCATCTCAACTGGCATGCGCCAGTGCATGGTCTCCGACGACGCCGGCAGTCGTCGCATCAACGAGGACGAGCTCGAGCGCCTGTTCCTCGCCCTGGCCTGACAGCGACCTACGACCCACGGAGGAATCAGTGGACCCCAAGACGGTGGTAGCCAACCGCCACGACCTGCTGGTCCTCGACGTCCGCGAGGACGACGAGTGGACCGCTGGCCGAATCGACGGGGCGCTGCACATACCCCTCGGCGAGCTCGATCGCCGCGTCAGCGAGCTCGACCGGAACCGCCCGATCGTGACGGTTTGCCGCAGCGGGGGCCGGGCGGGCAAGGCCGCCGAGTTCCTCAGCGGGGCCGGCTTGAACGCCCACGTCATGGACGGCGGAATGACGCAGTGGGCCAAGGACAAGCTGCCCTTCACCACCCCCGACGGGCGCCCCGGTCACCTCGCCTGACCACCCTCCTTTTTTTGACGCGCATATACCCTACGGGGTAGGGCAGGAGCACAACATGATCGAGATTGAGACGATCGAGACGTCCAGTCTCGGCGACCGGAGTTACCTCGCCACCGACGGCCAACTCGCAGTGGTGGTCGATCCCCAGCGCGACATCGACCGGGTTCTGGACCTCGTGGCCAAGCGCGGACTGCAGGTCAGTCACGTGGTGGAGACCCACGTCCACAACGACTACGTGACTGGTGGGCTGGAGCTCACCCAGCGCACCGGGGCCGCGTATGTGCTGGCCAAGGGCAGCGGTGTTGCCTTTGACCACGTCGAGGTGACCGACGGGCAGGTGCTGGAGGCCGGCGCCATGCGCCTGCGGGTGCTGCACACCCCCGGCCACACCCACACCCACACCCACGTGAGCTACGTGCGGGAGACCGCCGACGGACAGGTCCGGGCGGTGTTCACCGGCGGGTCGATGCTCTACGGCGCCACGGGCCGCACGGACCTGCTCGGCCCCGCGGACACCCAGCAGCTCACCCACGCTCAGTTCCACTCGGTGCGTCGCCTGGCGAGCGAGCTTCCCGCCGAGACCGAGGTGTTCCCGACGCACGGGTTCGGCAGCTTCTGCTCGGCCACCCCGACCAGTGGGACCGCCTCGACCGTGGGGGAGCAGCAGCGGGTCAATCCCGCCCTGACCCTCGAAGAGCAGGACTACGTCGACACGCTGCTGGCGGGCGTTGACGCCTACCCCGCCTACTACGCCCACATGGGGCGGATGAACAGCGCCGGGCCGGCGCCGGTGGACCTGTCGCTGCCCGAGCCGGTGAACCCTGCCGAGTTGCGGCGACGGATCCAGGCCGGCGAGTGGGTGGTGGACCTGCGCTCCCGGACCGCCTTTGCCGCCGGGCACCTGTCGCGCTCGCTGAACTTCGAGCTCGGAACCAACTTCGTCACCTACCTCGGCTGGCTCTACACCTACGGGATCCCGCTGACCCTGA